>CAMCJW010000048.1 GCA_945875195.1 Chitinophaga pinensis
AACGACTTTTCAATTCTTTCTAGCATGGTATTAAATACAATGGCTAATTGCGCAATTTCATCTTGCCCATTGCCCGTACTTACCCTTAAAAATAGACTACTCTCCGAAATTGCTTCCACCTTAGCAATCATGGATTTAATGGGTTGCAGAGCTTGCCTAGAAAAGTACCAACCACTCACAGCAGCCAAAATGATACAAGCAATATTTAATATAATTAATAGTGATTTTAAAAACTTTAACTTGGATTGTCCAGCAATATCAATTGCACTACTTACAACAAAATAATTGGTGCCATAATGAGGAACTACATAAGCAATATATTCGGTATCAGAATTATTTACAATAAATTCTGTATTCGATTTGTATAAGCGCTTTAATAAGTCTATTTCTATGTCTTGGGTTTTTTCAGAAGCAAAGATAACCTCGTAGTGCTCATCGGCAATAATCAAACGCTCTTCGGGGAATCTGTTAAGGTGCTTCTCGAACATCAATTTTAAAATAGATGGGGTAAGCTCTTCCTTGTCTAAATAATTAACAACTACATTTCTAGATACATTTCTTAACCTATCTGTAAATTCGTTTTTTCTAAAAATTTCAGAAAATTGAAAAATGAAAATAGAGAAAGCGATAATTATACCTGCAACAATTGCAGTAAATTTAATTGTTAACGACTTTTTAATATTCATCCTCAAAGATTCCTATGTATCACTTTTTACTATATAACCCATACCTACCATGGTATGAATAATTTTAGTAGGGAAATCTTTGTCTATTTTTTTTCTGATAAAATTGATATAAACATCAATCACATTAGTGGTTGAATCAAATCCTGAATCCCATACTTTTTCTAATATCTCTGTCCTTGTAATAACCCTATTCTTATTTCTAATAAGGTATTCAAGTAGCGAAAATTCTTTGGTTGTAAGGTCTATGGTTTGGCCACCTCTTCTGGCAACTCTGAGATTCAAATCAAGCTCTAAATCATTCAGTGTTAAAATTTTTTGTTCCAAAAGGTTGTTGAGATTTCTTTTCGATAATGCTCTTAATCTGGCTAATAATTCCTTAAATTCAAATGGCTTAACCAAATAATCATCTGCACCTGCATCTAGGCCTAAAACTTTTTCGTCGGTTGAACCAAGCGCAGTTAACATCAAAATGGGTGTTTTATTTCCTTCACGTCTTAATTCTTTTGCCACTTCTAAACCATCCATTTGCGGGATCATGATATCCAAAATAATCACATCATATTGGTTTTCTTGGGCAAGTTTTATTGCATTTTTGCCATCGTTGCACAAAGTTATTTCATGGTCTTGTTCTTCTAATCCTTGTTTTAAAAAAGAAGCTACTTTTGGTTCATCTTCTACTACTAATAATTTCATTATTCTTTGATTCAATTTAGATTTTGATTGGTTTTAGATCTTTGTTCTTTCAAACTTTTAGCCAAGTTATCCTTTAATTTTGTCAAAAAAATTAAACTCAAATTAAATTTACTAAAATCTTTCACAATGAAACAATTACCCTCCTGCCTTTTTTACTTTGTAATTCTCTTTTAGCAAGTATGTCAGTAGTTTATCTCTGAAATCACCTTGAATTAAAATCTCCCCATCTTTTGCAGTTCCGCCGCCTCCGCATAACTTTTTTAAATGAGAAGCTAAGCTAGCTAGGTCTGTTTCTTTTCCAATATAACCCGTTATTCTTGAAACCAATTTGCCCCCTCCTTTTCTATCGAGGTATATTTTTAAATTCTGTTGTTGAGGGGCCAAAGTATCGTTCTCGGATTCACCATAATGTTGAAATTCAAAATTGGTGTCGGTAGAATAGACTACACCTGTTCTGTTATTGTTTTTATTTTGTGATTTATTCATGTTATGGAACAATTATTTTGAGTGATTTTGGATACATGTTAATTTCAATTTTTGGTTCGAACCAAATGGCCTCACCATCAATATTTACATGTGCTTCACAGGGCATATATATCGTTGTTTCTTTTAGCTTGTAGCTTGTTGTTGATTTTGATTTATGTAACGTTCTTAGGAATAAATCGGTGCTTATTCCTAACATATTTTTCCAGGTTACATCTTTTAATACCGTTAGGTCGAAAACGCCGTCATCAAATTCGGCAAGTGGCGCAATGAAAGCATTGTTACCATATTGAGGTCCATTGCAAATTGCCATAATAAATGCCGAAATCTGCTTTGTTTCGTTTTCAATTTGGATCTTATATTCTTGTATTTGATAACTCCTTAATTCTTGTAAACTAATTTTAGCATAAGTTTGTAAACCTCTTGTTCCAGCGGAGGCAAATTTTGCACTCACATGGGCATCAAAACCAAATCCACAAACATTGATAAAAGGTATTTTATTGGCTGAACCAGTATCTATGTGAAAGATGTTATGCGAATTTAATAATTGAATGGCAGATTCAGTTTTTAAGGGAATATTGAGTGAGCGTGCAAATCCGTTTCCTGAACCTAAAGGTATGATACCCATAGGTATATTGGTGTGAATGAGTTCTGATGCAATCAAGCTTAGGGTTCCATCGCCACCTACAGCAATAATAGCATCTTTTTTGAGTGCAACACCTTCCTTTGAAAGTTCCTTTGCATGTGCAGCAGATTCTGTATATGCAATATCATAATTGAACAGATTTTTATCCAAATGTTGTTCAATTAGCTTAGGAATATTTTTTTTTGACCTTATTCCCGAGATTGGATTAATGATAAAGCGAATGTTTTTTTTGAAACTCATCACCAACAAAAATATTGATTATATTATTCAATCCTTCAACATTTAGTATATTCGACAAAATATTTTGATGAACTGGATTACCTTATTACAAGCTTTTAGGTATGGCGACAAAAATGCCCGTAACCTAAATGAAATACAAAATAGAAGTATCTTCGAACAAGATTACGACCGTATTATTTTTTCAACTCCTTTTAGGCGCTTGCAGGATAAAACGCAAGTAATTCCGCTTCCTGAACATGATTTTGTGCACAATAGACTTACGCATAGCATTGAAGTTAGTAGTGTTGGTCGCACTTTGGGTAAAATGGTTGGACAAGCCTTGCTCGAAAAATATCCAGATTTATCTAAACACTTAACTCACCATGATTTTGGCGCTATTGTGGCTGCTGCCAGTTTAGCGCATGATATTGGTAATCCTCCTTTTGGACATAGCGGCGAATCTGCCATTAGCGAGTATTTTAAAAATGGCAACGGAAAAAAATATTTAGTAAATCTTTCGGATCAAGAAATAAACGACCTTATCCGTTTTGAAGGCAATGCAAATGGCTTCAGAATTTTAACCAATGCCGGAAATATTGGCACAGGCGGTATTAGGCTTAGTTATCCAACCTTGGCTGCCTTTACTAAATATCCCAAGGAAAGTCTCCCATTATTCCCAAAAGGAAGAGCAAGTGAAAAGAAATTTGGCTACTTTCAAAGTGAAAAAAATCTTTATAATGGCATTGCTTCAACCCTAGGATTATTGCAAGTGGAAACTTCGGAAGGCTTCCATTTTAGAAGGCACCCGCTGGCATTTTTAGTGGAAGCAGCAGATGATATTTGTTACCACATCATTGATTTTGAAGATGGATTGCGTTTACGTTGGATTGATTTTTCTTTGGCAGAGGAGCTTCTAATACCTATTGCTGGTAGTTCTCTCTTTTTAGAAAATTATCAGCGCATCTTGCACCAAGATGAAAAAGTTTCCTATTTAAGAGCCGTTGCCATCAATAGTTTAATAAAAGAAATGGCAGCCTTATTCTTAGAAAATGAGGAGGCTATGTTGGCTGGCAGCTTTGATCAATCTTTGATGAATTTAAGTAGTCACAAAAATGAAATCGATAGGATCAAAAAGATATCATTAGAAAAGGTTTATAAAGCAAGAGAGGTAATTGAAATAGAAGCAGCCGGTTTTGAGGTTATTGGTGGCTTACTAGAAATGTTTTTAGATGCCCTGAACCAACTATGCGAGCAGGATACACAAAAAAATAGTTACCGAAGTGCCAAGATTGCAGAGCTATTTCCAGATTATTTAAAAGCACCAAATGATGAATTGAAACAGAGTTTATATTTAAGAATTATCGCTGTTTGTGAATTTGTGGCAGGTTTAACAGATAGACATGCCATTAGTTTATACAGAAAATTAAAGGGAATTGAATTGCCAAGATAGTTTAATTGTAAGTTCAACGGCTCATTCTGACAATGTTTCACACTCGCTGTCATATTTTGCTTTGGCATAATGATTGACTAAAAAAAAACAATTACACTCAATTTGCGAATTGTAAAAAAAATATATATTTGACCAAAACCACCACAATATGAATTTAGGAAATGAATTCCGCAAATACGCGGTAAAGCACAAAGGAATTAGCAGCATGAAAGTTGATGCCTATATTGAAAGTTCTATGGAAGGTATGACTAGAACAGTTATCGAAGAACGTCCTATGAACTTCAGAGAAATTGATGTTTTCTCTCGTTTAATGGCTGATCGTATTCTATTTTTAGGAATGCCTATTGATGATTATGTTGCCAATATTGTTCAGGCGCAATTATTATTTTTAGATTCAATGGATGCCCGTAGAGATATTCAAATGTATATCAATTCTCCGGGTGGGTCTGTTTATGCTGGTTTAGGTATTTATGATACCATGCAATGGGTAAATCCTAATGTAGCTACTATATGTACTGGTTTGGCCGCATCTATGGCAGCTGTATTGTTATGTGCTGGCGAAAAAGGAAAGAGAAGTGCCTTGCCTCACGCTCGTGTGATGATTCATCAGCCGCTTGGTGGAGCGCAAGGACAGGCTTCAGATATTGAAATCACTGCGCGCGAAATTCAAAAATTAAAGAAAGAATTGTATGATATCATTGCTGATCATACTGGCCAACCTTTTGATAAAGTGCAAGCAGATAGCGACCGTGATTATTGGATGATAGCTGCTGAAGCAAAAGAATATGGTATGATTGATGATGTGCTTTTAAAGCATAAAAAGGAAATTGAAAAGAAATAAAATTTTCAACCCCTAAAAAGTAAAGGAGTTGCTTCATTGCAACTCCTTTTTTTGTGCTCAATGTTGTTGGCAAAGAGCGGGGTTCTTTATAATATTTAAAACTTAAGACCTATATTTGTGCTTCATGGCAAAGAAAAAAGAAGATATATGCTCCTTTTGTGGGAGCAGTAGAAGCGAGGTTAATTACTTAATTTCAGGCTTGGATGCACTTATTTGCGAAAATTGTATTGGGCAGGCATTCCGAATAATAAATGAAGACAAAGAGTCTGTTGAGCTAAAAGGTGCTGAAAAAGTAATAAAAATGCTAAAGCCTGCAGAGATAAAGCAGCATTTAGATACTTATGTTATTGGCCAAGATGATGCCAAAAAGGTTTTGAGTGTAGCTGTTTATAACCATTTTAAAAGGGTTTTGGCCAAGAAAACCAATGAAGTAGAGTTAGAAAAATCAAATATTTTAATGGTGGGCGAAACTGGAACGGGTAAAACATTACTTGCTAAAACTTTAGCCCGTATGTTACAGGTGCCTTTTTGCATTGCAGATGCTACCGTTTTAACCGAAGCAGGTTATGTTGGAGAAGATGTTGAAAGCGTTTTAACCCGCTTGCTTCAGGCTGCCAATTATGACGTAGCTGCAGCTGAAAGAGGTATTATCTATATTGACGAAATGGATAAGATTTCGCGTAAAAGCGATAATCCAAGTATCACCCGTGATGTAAGTGGAGAAGGCGTTCAACAAGCTTTATTGAAGATATTAGAAGGAACAATTTCTAATGTGCCGCCTCAAGGTGGAAGAAAACATCCCGATCAAAAAATGATTCAAATCAATACTGAAAATATATTATTTATTTGTGGTGGTGCCTTTGAAGGAATAGATAAAATGATTGCCCGTAGGTTGCAAACTCAGGCCATTGGCTTTAAAACAACTGAACTGCCTAACAGTAATTCTGATACCAGTTTGCTAAAATATGTTTCCGCTGCAGATTTAAGAACTTATGGTTTGATCCCAGAAATTATTGGTAGGATGCCTGTACTTTGTCATTTAGATCCACTCGATAAAGTTATCCTTAAACGTATTTTGGTTGAACCTAAAAACGCCTTGATTAAACAATACATTCATTTGATGGCCTTAGAAGATATTGAATTGGTATTTGAAGATGAGGTTATTGATATGATAGTAGATACTGCTTTTGAATTGAAACTTGGCGCACGTGGTTTACGTAGTATTTGTGAGGCATTAATGATTGATTATATGTTTGATGCCCCAAGTGGAATTCACGCAAGTAAATTAACCATCACAGCCAAAGATGCCGACGAAAAAATTGAACAAGTAAAATTAAAGAATTTTCAAGCAGCTTAGGGGATGCATCTGGCTTCTAGCATCTAGCTTCTGGCTATTTCTAAAAACTAAATGCCAGAAGCCAGAAGCCAGGAGCTAGATGCTCTTCCATCGGTTATTTCTCTTCCATTAAGTAAACAAGCGCTTCTTTCTCAATATCGTTGATGAGCATAAAGATGTCTGAATTGCGCATACCAAATAATGTGGTTTTGGCCCAAGTTGCATTCTTGTTGTTGTTGCCATAAATTTGGTTGAGCGATTGTTCAAATTTGATCAATTCTTTTGCTTGAGTTTGATCCGTGGGCATCAATTTTGAGGTAACCAGGTCGTTTGGATTGCTCTCAAATAATGTTTCCACTTGAAAGGTTCCCTCTGTTTTTGCCATGCTTTGATACAAGTAGTTTTTAAGTGCAACAGCGCTTTGGTTCAGACCGTAATATTTGGCCATTTTTTGTTTGCCTATTTCGCTGCTGTCTGAACCCAAAATATGGTTGCAATAGTCTTTGAATTGCGCAGTTGATTTTTCATTTTGTTGCACAACCAACCACGGACTTTCCTGCAAACTATGCGATAGCCGCGTGGCAGTTAAGGAATACAACATGCCTGCAGCAGCAACAATTAGAACCACGGTAATAATTGCGTTTGTTTGTTGGTCTTTTGATTTAAAACTGTTTACAAGATACAAGGGAGCAAAGACCAAAATGGCACCAAAAGTGCTGATATTGCCTAGTATGTTGGCATAGGGCCAATGCATAATTTTAAATAAAACACTAAGGCAGAATGATACGGCCAGAATGGTTCCAATACCAAGTAACCATCTTTGGGTGCCCATAGGATTTTCTTTGAGTTTAATAAAAAATAGAAGTGGAATAAAGAGCAGCGACAACAGAAGAATGCCTAGCAAAATAAAAATGGAGGCCCCTGGCCAATGCATGAATTTAAATATATTTCCAAAAACCAACATACCTGCACCGGCAATACCGCTTAATAGCATGAACTTTTTCATTTGATAATAGTGTTTAAAGGTGATTAATAAATGCGTTTCTACCTCAATTTCCTCGAGTTTGTTTTGGTAGAACTTTTTGAGGTAACTTTGAAAACAAATTTCAAAATCAGCTATTGGCTCTTTGCTATTTTCAATGAGGCAACAAACATGGTCGAGTATGCTATCCCGAAGGCCTGCGTCGCTAATACCTTGATCGGTAATTTGCTGAAGCATGTAGTCTATTTGTTCGTTGCTTATCCGATACATTTTATTGTACCTTTAATGTGTTTAAATCTAAGTTCAACAATACGCGCATTGTCTCCATAAATTGTGCAAACTCATTGATTTTTTCGCTAGCCTTTTCTTTACCATTTTTGCTTACCGAATAATATTTTCTTACCCGTTTTCCAATATATTCGACTTCAGTTGTAAGCAAGCCTTCATTTTCCATTGCATGCAAAGTTGGGTACAATGCACCTTCGGTAAGTTGAATGCGATTTTTGGTTAAGTCTTTTACTTTTTGGGTTATTTCGTAGCCATACATCTTTTGTTGATCACACAAAAGTTTTAAAATGATGGTCCTAAGTGTTCCCTTAATTAGTTCTGATGAATAGAGCATTGTTTTCGTTTTTACCGCTACAAACATACATAAAACTCTTAGGTATTGAAATTTATTACATAAGAATCTTATGCATATAGTGCAATATATTGATTTTTAGGGAGATAAAATTTACCTTTGGTCTTTTATTCGGCTGTTGGCTTCTAGCCTCTAGCTTTTTGCCATTCACCAAATACCAAGGATCAATGACCAAAGACAATCTTGCCCCAGGTTCACAGATATAAATTTTAAATATGAATTCAATGCCAGAAGCCAGCCGCCAGTTGCCAGAAGTTACCTCCCACGGGTGCGTAGCAATTCAAACAAAGATGCCCGCACAATTTCGCCCATGGTTTGGGCTTTCAAGAAACGCTTGCTGTGGTAATGTTTGGCCAAATCTTCGCGCAAGCGAATTACATTTTCTTGTGGGGAAATAGATTCTTTGCTCATGGCATCCAATAAATTTAACAGGGGCCACTTTGCCGCTTTGATGCGTGTAATCATTATGCTGCGCTCTTCACGTTGGTATTGATGCAAACTCTCTTTGCTGATTTTTGTTTGAACCAAATCCAAAAAGGCTTTGTTCTGCTTATAGAATTGTGGCAGATAGATGTTTTTTCGCGATTCAAAGGATTGTTGATCAAAATCGATAGCTCTTATGCGGTAATGTGTTTCTTCAAAATCGGGTGTAATTTGAACCACAAAATTACTCGAATGCATGTCGCCCAAAAGACGCACAAAACAACGCTCATTAAACTTTACAAACTCCTTTGCAATACGTATCATATTGAAGTTCTCCACTTGCATATAGCTGCGTATAAATTCATCGCCTGGAATGCCAGCAATGTGTTCTTCAATTAAAGTATTTCCACTTACCAAATAGCTAATGCGATTAGGTGAAAGCAAATGCTCTAACTCTAAACCATAAATGCGCGAAGCATCAGCATTCTTCACATAAAAGTAATCAAAATTATCATTGAGTTTATTGATAATTCTAATGCGAAATGGCAAGGTATTACCATATAAACAAACATCAATTCTATCTACCCTTAAATGCTCTACTACTTTCATGTCGCCGCCTACTTTAAGTAGTGCATAAATCTCAAGCAAGTACCAGTAAATTCTATTTTGTTCCTCTGGTCCGTAAATACAAGTTTCCCATAAAGTATCTTTTCCCTTTTTATCGTAATAGGCAATACTTTCTTTGAATAGTTTTAAATCAGAATAGTGAATAGGAATATCTGTTTCTCTTCCATATTTTTTCAGATGTGCTCTTAAATTATAACCTATTTTATAGGCGAATTTCTTTTTACTAATATGAGGCATGGTATTGCGAATATACTAAAAATAATAAGCCTCGGTTTAGGAAAAAAGCTTGCCTTATTTACTGTAAAATTGGTTTAGGTTCAAACCGAAAATTTAAGCACTAATTTGTATAAAATATTTCTTTCTGAACCAAAATGCTAAGTTAACTAAGGCAATAAGGGCTGGTACTTCTACTAAAGGCCCAATTACTCCTGCGAAGGCTTGATCGCTATTGATGCCGAAAACACCAATAGCAACCGCAATAGCTAACTCAAAATTATTACCAGTTGCAGTGAAAGCAATAGAAGTACTTTTTGCGTAATCTGCACCAAAATATTTTCCAATGAAAAAACTTGATACAAACATAATGGCAAAATAAATGAGTAGGGGTATAGCAATGCGAATAACATCCACAGGGATTTGTACAATGAGTTGGCCTTTTAAACTAAACATCAAAACAATGGTAAATAGCAAGGCAATGAGCGTAATTGGTGATATAAATGGAATATATTTTTTTTGAAACCAAATTTCACCTTTCAGTTTTAAGAGGGCATACCTGCTTATAATTCCGAGAGCAAACGGTATACCTAAATATATGCCAACACTTTCTGCAATTTGCCCAATACTAATGCTTACTTCAAATCCTTTATACCCTAAGATTGGAGGTAAAACGGTAATGAAAATATAGGCATAAACACTGTAGAGTAATACTTGAAAAATGCTATTGAGCGCTATTAAACCTGCAGCATATTCTCTGCTTCCGTCTGCCAAATCATTCCATACAACCACCATGGCAATGCACCGTGCAAGTCCAATTAAAATAACGCCAATCATGTATTCTGGGTAATCTTGAAGAAATAGCAAGGCTAAAACAAACATGAGTATTGGACCAACAATCCAATTTAAAAAAAGGGAAGCACCAAGTACTTTGGTATTTTTGAAAACTTCACCCATTTGCTCATATTTTACTTTTGCCAATGGGGGGTACATCATTAATATTAATCCAATTGCCAATGGAATATTGGTAGTTCCATTAGAAAATGTTTGGATAAAATTGCTGCTATCAGGTATAAAATATCCTATGCCTACACCAATTAGCATTGCTAAAAAAATCCATAGGGTTAAGTATCGATCAAGGAAACCTAGTTTTTTTCTTGATGCTGCTGGTGCACAATTATTGGCGCTCATAGTGTTTTTACCTTTGAGAATACATACAAACACTCCATGGCAATTTGATTGCTAAGCTCCGTATATTTTTCTTGTTGTAAAATACTACCATCATAAGCTTTTGGATCGTTATAGGTGGTGCCAATTCTTACATCGCATCCTACAATAAAGGGGCAATTTTGATCAGCATCTGAACAAGTCATAATTGCAGCAAAATTTTCTTTCGGGTTACTGCTATGGTTATATGTTTTTGAAAAGCAGATTGTGGATTTTTCTGATCCAAAAAATACCTGATACAATGGGTTTTTAGTATCATCTAACGTATGAATAATAAACCCAGATTGAATTAAGGCTTCGATAGCGTTCGCATTAAAAGCAGTAGCTTCGGTACCACCAGAAAAAGTACTTACATTTTTAACTTGAAAATAGTCGGCTGCCACCGCTGCCCATACTTGTCCTAAATGACTCCTTCTGGAGTTATGCGTGCAGATATAATTGAGTTGAATAGGTTGATGACCGTTTATTTTTTCTTGAATATAAGAAGTTAAATTGCCTAAAATTAGTTTTCTATCACTACTTATTTCTTGAAAATTCTTGATCAATGCATCGCATCTATCTTTTATTTTTGGTAACATGTTACAGCTGTATTTTTGATTAACAACATTGAGTACTTTTAATTTCCAATTGTTTAGTAATATTTTCGAAATAACTTTTTAATTGGTTCAGGGTATTTTCATCAATACAATAACAGATGCTATTTCCTTCAATTGTACCTTTGATAATTTTGGCGTTTTTTAATTCTTTGAGGTGTTGCGAAACTGTTGGCTGAGCCAAAGGAAGTTCATTTACAATGTCGCCACAAATACAAGCGTTAACTTTCAGCAAATGCTCTATAATTGCAATTCTTGCCGGGTGCCCCAATGCTTTGGCAATAATGGCAATGGTATTTTGTTCATCGGAAAAGTGTTCGGTTTTTGAAGCACCCATTTATTATAATTTATTATTGCAATATTACGATATAGTATTGAATCAAACTATTTTTTTTGAATTCAATTAAATTCTCGGTTTGAAGGAGAGCTGCCGGGGTACTCTAATTCTTGTTATTTGTAAAAATCAATTAAATAATTATTTTGCAATCATGAGTTATCAGCTAAACGACCCAAAAATAACAAGAGCATGGACAATGTATGATTGGGCTAATAGTGTTTTTTCCCTATCTATCACAGCTACTTTGTTTCCAGTTTATTTCAATATTGTAAGCAAAACAGCATCCATCAATGCAGGCACCTACGACGCCATAAATAATGTTTCGTATATCAATGTATTTGGGTTCAATGTGGTTAATTCTGCCTTATATACTTTTTGTGTGTCGTTCAGTTTTTTATTGGTTGCGTTTATTAATCCAATTTTATCTGGAATTGCTGATGCGAAGCAGAACAAAAAGCAATTTATGAAGTTCTTTTGCTATTTAGGTTCATTTTCTTGCATGCTTTTGTATTTTTTCAATCCTGACAATCTTTGGTTTGGCATTTTTTGTTTTGTAATGGGCTTGTTTGGTTTTGGTGGAAGTATTGTATTTTATAATGCGTTCCTTCCAGAGATAGCTACAGAGGACCAATATGATAAACTAAGTGCTAGAGGCTTTTCTTTGGGATATGTAGGAAGTGTAGTTTTGTTAGTATTAAACCTAGCTTTGATAAAAAATGTGGGTTTATTTTTCCCTGTTGCAGAGAAAGTAAAGGAATTGATGGCAGCAGATCCTTCGCTTACTGCAATAACGGCTTTAGAAAATTCCCAAAAATATTATTCAGGAATTGCCATAAAATGGGCCTTTGTTACTGTAGGTTTGTGGTGGGCTGGTTTTGCTCAAATTACATTTAGGCGTTTACCAGAAAAATCAAGGGCAGAACCTAAACCTGGTGGATTAATAAGTAATGGTTTTAAGGAGATTAAAAAAGTGTACCGCGAATTAAATTTGCCTGATAATGCTGTTGTCAAAAGATACCTAATTGGTTATTTTTTCAGTGCAATGGGTGTTCAAACGGTTATGTATGTGGCTAGTATGTTTGGTGAAAAAGAACTGGGCATGAAGGCTGATAAACTGATCATGACGGTCTTAATTATTCAGTTAATTGCCGTGGTAGGGGCTTGGGGTTTTGCAAAAATTTCTGCTATTGTTGGAAACATATATGCGCTTATATTCATGAATGTGGTATGGATTGGAATTACAACTGCGGCATTTTATGTTAATACAGAAAATCAATTCTTAATACTTGCTGCTGTAGTGGGTTCGGTAATGGGTGGTATACAATCTATGAGCAGGAGCACCTTTGCTAAACTCATTCCAGATGGCACAAAAGACACGGCATCTTATTTTAGTTTTTATGATTTTTCTGAAAAAATGGCCACAGTTTTGGGTACTTTATCTTTTGCCTTAATAAACAATTACACACAAAATATGCGCACTTCTGTGCTAGCATTAATCATATTCTTTATATTAGCACTGTTTTTCATCGTGCGTATTAAAAACTTTAAAGAAGTACATCCTTAATGAAGGTAGATTTATTTATTCCCTGTTTTGTTGATCAGTTTTCGCCAAATACTGGTTTTAACATGGTGAAGATATTAGAAAAGGTAGGTTGTAAAGTTCATTACAATCCAGAACAAACCTGCTGTGGTTTGCCTGCATTCAATGCCGGTCACTGGGAAGACGCGCGTGAAGTTGGAGAGAAGCTGCTCAATGAAGTAGGAAGTGATAAAACCTTGGTTTGTGGCGCTGCTGCGTGTACTGGTATGATTAGAAATTCATACGATTTGTTGTTTCAAAATTCAAGTTATCACAACAAATACCGCCAGCTTCAAAAGAAAAACTTTGAGTTAAGTGAATTCTTAATTGACGTAATGAAGCTAGAATCTCTAGAGTCGAAGTTAAGCGCCAAGGCGGTTTACATGGATTCATGCCAATCACTTAACCATTGCAATATCAAGGAGCAACCGCGGAAGCTCTTGGCAATGGTTGAGGGTTTAACTATAATAGAATTGCCATGTGCAGAAGAATGTTGCGGATTTGGCGGCACTTTTTCTATTAATTATGAAGGAATGAGTGTGCGAATGGCAGAGCAAAAAATTCAACACGTGTTGAACACTGGTGCAGATATAATTATTTCAAATGATTATGCCTGTTTGATGCACCTCGATGGTTTTATTAAGAAAAAACAATTGCCTCTGCGTATCAT
>CAMCJW010000049.1 GCA_945875195.1 Chitinophaga pinensis
AACAAAGCCAAAACAAAAAAGCTTGTCTCGAGATTTCGGGACAAGCTTTTTTTTTGGTTAGTTTTTACTACAAAGGAACAAAGGAACGATTTTTCTTTTGCCACTTTTTGGCCGCCGAAGCTTTCCTCGAACACCGGAGCCTTGGCATAGGTGGTTGGCGGAGGCGTCAAGGCACTAAGTTTCTTTTTTAATGTTTTATGTTAGGGAAAGATTTAAAAAATGTTAATTATAACTTTTACTCATAGCAGATTACTTAGCACCAACAAGAACAATGGCTTCTTCTTCTTTGATTTTGGCGTAGCCGCCCCAAACGTTTTTAACATTTACGAAGCCTTCTTTTTTAAGCATGCTGGCGGCAACCATACTTCTGTATCCTCCTGCACAATGCACCAGCACCTCGCTCGATTTTTCTAGCTCATTCATTCTTGATGGCATTTCTGAAAGTTGAATAGAAGTTGCATTTAAAACGTGTCCGCTATTGAATTCACTTGGTTTCCTTACATCTAATATGGTGGCTTTTGGGTTGTGCTTGCTGTCTAAGGCAAACTCTTCGGCCGAGATAGAAACTACCATGTCGTATTTTTCACCAGCATTGATCCAAGCATCCATGCCGCCTTCTAACACACCAAGAATATTATCGAATCCAACGCGAGATAACCTTTGCACCGATTCTTCTTCTGTGCCTGGTTTGCAAACTACAACAATTGGTTGGTGCAAGTCTATGATGGTGGCAGCCCAAATGGCGTATTGGCCGTTGAGTCCAAAGTTTAGCGCACCGGGTATAAAGCCTAATTCAAAAAAATCTGGAAACCTTGAATCGATAATGGTGGCACTTTTGGTTCGAACCAAATCTTTGAAAGCATTTATATCTAGTGCGATAAGACCATTTTTTAGCACCTCATCATAATTGGTATAACCTTGCTTGTTTAGCCTGGCGTCTTTAAAGAAATAGGCTGGTGCAGGACTAATACCTTCTGTAACGGCGAGAATGAAATCTTGCTCCGACATGGGTTGCAAGGCATAATTGTTTTGCTTTTGCTCGCCAATGGTACTAAAAGTTTCCTTGCCAATATTTTTGCCACAAGCTGAGCCAGCGCCATGTGCAGGGTAAACAATTACCTCATCTGCTAATGAAGTTAGTTTTTTGAGAGAATGAAACATCATACCAGCAAGGGCTTCTTTGGTTAAAATGCCATCCAATAAATCTGGTCGGCCAACATCGCCTACAAACAAAGTATCACCGGTAAAAACACAATAATCTTTGTTGTTTTTATCTGTGACTAAAAAGCTGCTACTTTCTAGTGTATGGCCTGGTGTGTGCAATACAGTGATGTTAATTTCTCCTAAGGCAAATTTTTCATGATCAGCAGCAACATGCACCGGAAAACTGGTTTGGGTTGTTGGTCCGTATATAATTTGAGCACCAGTTTTTGCGGCAAGGTCAATGTGTCCGCTCACAAAATCTGCATGAAAATGCGTTTCAAAAATGTACTTTATTTTTGAGCCAGAAGCGTTGGCCTTATCTATATAGGTTTGGTAATCGCGTATTGGGTCAACAATAGCAACTTCATTATTGCTTTCTATATAATATGCAGCTTGTGCCAAACAGCTGGTGTATATTTGTTCTATAATCATAGTTCAAAAATAGCTAATCTTGGTGGTATTAGTTTTGTTTTTTGTTTTTTGGTGTGGTTCCCACAAAGTCTTTGAGGTAAAGTGGTTCAAAGTAGGCCAAGTTTAAGAAATCTGATTTTTGAAAGGCTTGTTCGGCTAGGGAGGCTAATCCAGCGGCGCCACAATGAAAGTTGGGGAGGATATTTATGTTGGGATGGTTTAAAAATTGGACGCATTTACTGGCTCCATTTCCAAAAAGATACAAAGGTGATTTGTTGGCTAAATCTGCAAAGGAATTTTCTTCTAGAATTTTTGCATGTATGGGTTCAAGTTCAGTTAAATTGATATCATAAACGGCAGAATAAACTTCCATTCTGCGGGCATCAATCATGGGTACTAGCAAGCCTTCTTTTTTTTCGGTTTGAACCAAAAAGCGATTAGCTAAACTTTTTAGACTGGTAATACCAATAATGGGAATGTTTAAGGCAAATGCAAAACCTTTGGCCGCCGAAACACCCACTCTGAGGCCGGTGTAACTTCCGGGGCCAATACTTACAGCAATGGCATTTAATTGGTTCAAACCGAAACCATTTTCTTGCATTAGATTTTGCACCATGGCGTGTAATTGAGAAGCATGGGCGTTTCCATCAAGGTTGTTGTGTTCAGCCAAACAAATTCCATCTTTAATGATTGCTACTGAACATACTTCTGTTGCCGTTTCTATCCCTAAAATTAATGCCATTGGTTTCAAAAATAGGTAATCCGCCTCAATTTTGTTTTACTACTGAACTGCTTGATTAGTAAGGTCCGCCATAATTTTGACAAACTTGTTAGCGATTGGAAGTAAAAAAAACGTAAATTAGCACTCCTTAAAATGACAAAACGCTGGCGATCAAAATTAGAACCCGATAAGAATGTAGTGGAAGAACTTTCCAAGGCAATCAATCTTAACAAAGTGCTTACCAGTATTTTGGTGCAGAGGGGTATTGATTCTTTTGACCTAGCCAAAAAGTTTTTTAGACCACAGTTAAGCGACCTACATTCTCCTTTATTGATGAAGGGAATGGACAAAGCGCTAGAACGCATAGATTTTGCCATAGCAAACAACCAAAAAATTCTGGTATATGGCGATTATGATGTGGATGGTACCACGGCCGTGGCTACGGTTTATTGCTTTTTTAAGGACCGTTATCCTCTCTTAGATTTTTATATTCCAGATAGGTATACCGAAGGGTATGGCATTAGTTTTATGAGCATTGATTGGGCTTCGAACAATGGTTTTTCTTTGATCATTGCCTTAGATTGTGGCATAAAATCGGTAGATAAAATAGCTTATGCCAATAGCAAGAATGTAGATTTTATTATTTGCGATCACCATTTACCTGGAGATGAAATTCCAGCTGCGGTGGCCGTTTTGAACCCAAAGCAAAAAGATTGTACTTATCCGTTTAAGGAACTTTCAGGCGCGGGTATTGGGTATAAATTGATTCAAGGATTTGCAGAGAAGCATGCCATACCGTCTATTGAAGTTGAGAAGTTTTTAGACCTTGGGGCAGTGAGTGTGGCAAGTGATTTGGTGCCCATCTTGGATGAGAACAGGATATTGGCTTACCATGGTTTAAAGAAATTAAAGGCTGATCCAAATAATGGTTTGAAAGCTTTATTGGAAGCCTATCCTGATAAACCAGAATTTGGTGTAAATGATATTGTGTTTTTTATTGGGCCGAGGATAAATGCTGCAGGTAGAATTGCAGATGCAAAAGATTCGGTGCGTTTAATGACGGCCGATACCATGGAGGATGCTAAAGTTATAGCTTCTCAGGTAAACCAACATAACAATGATAGAAGGGGTTTCGACCAAAGTATCACAGAACATGCTTTTGATTTAATTGAAAAGGATGCTGATTTTATCAATAGAAAGAGCACCATTTTGTTTCACAATGAGTGGCACAAAGGTGTTATTGGAATTGTGGCCAGCAGGCTCATTGAAAAGTATTACAGACCAACCATTATTTTAACAGAAAGTAATGGCATGGCAACCGGCAGTGCAAGGTCGGTTGAGGGTTTTGATTTGTATAGTGCCATTGAAGAATGTAGTGAGTTATTGGATCAATATGGCGGACATACACATGCTGCTGGATTAACCTTAAAGTTAGAAAACTTACCATCATTCATTGAGAAGTTTGAAACGGTAGTGGCCAAAAATATTTTAGTAGGTAGTTTAACCCCAGAAATTGAATACGACATGGAGATTCCATTGCGTACCATTACCCCAAAATTTTATTCGGTATTGAAGCAATTTTCACCATTTGGTCCGGGTAACCTGAACCCAATATTTATGGGTAAGAATGTATGGGATGTGGGTGATGCAACCATAGTTGGAAACAATCATTTAAAATTGAGTTTAACCCAAGAAGAGGGCGGTAGGGTATTTAAGGCCATAGGTTTTGGTTTGGGCGAGCACTACGAGCGTGTTTCGCAAGGGGTGAGTTTTGATATATGCTTCACCATTGAGGAGAATCACTTCAATGGGCATGTGAACTTGCAATTGAATATTAAAGACATACTCTTTAGGTAGGTTTTTTGCCACCTTTTGGGCGCCGAAGCTTCTGGCGAAGGTGTCAAGGCTACAAGGCACGGAGTTTTTATGCAGCACTCCACAATTGCTGTTTATTCTTGCATTTACCTACTTGATAGTTTTTATTCTAATAGCCTCAAAATACGCAAAGAAATTAATACTGAGAACAAGTTAATTTTTATAAATAAAAGCCTGAAAGGCTTGAATAATAATAGCCCCGCATAAAATGCGGGGTTAAAAAATAAATCGAATTTTCTGCAAGCCTGAAGGGCTTGAATACAATTGCAAGGAGAAATTATACTACAAGAATAATTATGCGATTTTTGAAAATGCAGGCTTGAATTAAGTTGCAAATAGGTATAAGAAAAATTCACATGTTAATAGTGCATTCAACCCATGCTGGGTTGGATAATGAATGTTTGCCAATTATAACCCCGCATTTTATGCGGGGCTATTGTAGTTAAAGCCTTTCAGGCTTTGTGCTAATAATTATCTTTTCCTTAGAAAAATCAATGTCTTTAAGCCTTGAAACCTAAGCTAGCCACCTATGCCAAGGGTACAGCTTCGAGGAAGGCTTGAGCGCCCAAAAGGTGGCAAAAAACTATGATAATAAAGAGCTCCAATTAATTTCTTTAGCAAGGATTTCGCGGAGTTGGGTGATGGCGATGCGCTCTTGGACCATGGTATCGCGGTAGCGGATGGTGATGGTTTGGTCTTCGAGGGTTTGGTGATCTATGGTTACACAAAATGGTGTACCTAGCGCATCTTGCCTGCGGTAACGTTTGCCGATTGCATCTTTTTCTTCATAAAAACAGTTATAGTCTGTTTTTAAATCGTTCATTATTTTCCTACCTACTTCTGGCAAACCATCCTTTTTGAGTAATGGTAAAATGGCTACTTTATAAGGTGCTAGAATAGGTGGCAGGTTTAACACTACACGTGTATCTTTCTTTTCTCCGTCGCCAACTTCTTCTTCTTTATAGGCTGCGCATAGTGTGGCTAGGAATAACCTATCGAGGCCAATTGAGGTTTCAATTACATAAGGAATATAGTTGCCATAAGCTTTGCCATTTTCATCTAAATCGGCATCAAAATATTGGAGTTTCTTGCCCGATAATTCTTGGTGGTTGCGCAAGTCGAAATCGGTACGAGAGTGAATACCTTCCATTTCTTTGAAACCAAATGGATAATCGAATTCGATATCAACGGCAGCATCTGCATAATGTGCCAATTTCACATGATTATGGAAGCGGTATTTGTTTGAACCAAAGCCCAGTTTTTGGTGCCAATTCATGCGCATATTTTTCCAATGCTCATACCATTCTTTTTGGGTACCCGGACGAATGAAAAACTGCATTTCCATTTGTTCAAATTCACGCATGCGCATGATGAATTGGCGAGCAATAATTTCGTTGCGGAATGCTTTTCCTGTTTGGGCAATGCCAAAAGGAATTTTCATTCTTCCCGTTTTTTGAACATTTAAAAAGTTAACAAAAATGCCTTGAGCGGTTTCTGGTCTGAGGTAAACTTTATCGGCTCCCTCGGCCATAGCGCCCATTTCTGTGGAGAACATGAGGTTAAACTGACGAACACCTGTCCAGTTTCGGGTGCCACTTATTGGGCAAACTATTTCGTGTTGTTCAATCAAGGCTTTAAGCTGAACCAAATCATTGTCTAATAAGGCTTGATCCATTGCTGCTTGCAATTCGTCTGCCTTTATGGTTTTACCGTCTTTTTGGTAGCGGGCAATTTTATCTTCAAGGAGGTTATCTGCGCGGTAGCGTTTTTTGGAATCTTTGTTGTCGATCATGGGATCAGAAAACCCATCAATGTGACCACTAGCTTTCCAGATTTTTGGATGCATAAAAATAGCAGAATCTAGGCCAACAATATTTTCGTTCATTTGCACCATGGCTTTCCACCAGTATTGGCGTAGGTTGTTTTTTAACTCAACCCCATTTTGACCATAATCATAAACGGCAGCAAGGCCGTCATAGATTTCGCTACTAGGAAAAACAAAGCCATATTCTTTGGCATGTGACACAACCTTCTTAAAAACTTCTTCGCTCATTAGAATAATAATAACTACAAAGTAACAAAGGAACAATTTGTTTGTTACTTGAAATAAAAAAATGATTTTTCCTTAACTGGAAAGGGTATAAACAGAAACAAAGCAACAGTTTTTAATCGTTGCTTTGTTTCTTTGTAGTATAAAATGTGAATTAGTGCACTAGCTCTTTGTAGGCGTCGGCTTTTAGTAAGCCGGCTATTTCTGCGGCGTTTGCTATGCTGCATTTGATCATCCAGCCTTCGCCGTATGCATCTGAGTTAACTAATTCTGGTGAGCCATCAAGGGCAGGATTTATTTCTAACACTTCGCCAGTGATAGGCATAAATAAATCACTTACTGTTTTAACAGCTTCAACGGTACCAAAAACTTCATGTTGCGCAACTGATTTTCCTTTGCTAGGAACATCAACATAAACGATATCACCTAATTCGTGTTGCGCAAAATCAGTGATTCCAATGTAGGCTACATCGCCTTCAACACGCACCCACTCGTGGTCTTTGGTGTACAATAAATTTTCAGGAAAATTCATAATTTTTGTTTTTTAATTCTGCGCTAAAATAAGGATTGGCTATCAAATAAAAAATGATAAATAAAATTGGTTTCTTCAAGGAAATTAATTGCACAGTTTATAATCAAGAATTAAAACTTCTGCAGAAAGGTTGAGTTTTTTTGTTAGCTTCCTAATCATTTCAACTGTAAGTTTTCTTTTTCTGTTTAAAATTTCAGAAACCCTACTTTTCCCACCAATTGCATCAACTAAGTCAACTTGTTTTAATTGCAATTCTTGCATCCTTATTTTGATAGCTTCAATTGGATCTGGTGCTTCAATTGGGTGGTACTTGCTTTCGTATTCACTGATTAAAAGCGCCAGGATATCAGCATCTTCACTTTCTTTTGTGCCAATTTTAGCATCAAATAAATCATCTAGCTTTACTAGAGCTAATTTGTAATCTTCCTCTGTTTTTATCAATTTGATTTTCATAATATTTTGAGGTTAAATTGAATTTGCATCGATTTTATCATATTCAGCATGGGTGCCAATAAATCTAATGAATAGCCATTGTTTTTCGAAATTGAACTTGGCAATTAACCTATAGGAGTTACCTCTTATGTTAAAAACGATTCTGCTATTTTTTAAAATGCTTGCGCTTGCGTATGATAATTTCACATCTGCAGGAGATTTCCAATCAGAATTCATGGCTGTTTCGTACCAAGTTTTTAAAAACTGCTCCGAATCTGGGAATTGAATCCAAAATTGCCTCAGTGTACTTTTTGCAAATATCCTTTCCATTTCAGAAAATAACCTTACAAAGGTAGAAAAAATTCGCAATTTGGGAACAATTATTTTTTCTCTCTAAAATATTCTAACACAGAAATAGGTATAAGGAGGCAAGTTAGGGCGTAAATGGTGTCTTCAATGGGAATGGTATAAAGCCTAATGCCAATTATTTCATCTGAGTTGTAAAGTACAACTGGCGTAGGGGTGGCGGCGCCAGTGAGTATTCCATTTATGATAAAAAAAGGAATCAAATGAATGAAATAGGCAAACCAGAAATAACCCATGTATTTTCCTTTGATCCAAAATTGTTGGGCCAAAAGAATCAGCAGCGCCAAGGAGTAATTTACAACGGTATAGGTTCGATCAGAAAAAAATAGAATATTAAGTAAACACCAAGCAATAAAAAAGTAATTGATACTGCGCACTTTTGGTTGCCACCAGGCATCGGAAAGATAGGCTTTGAGGCAGGCATAAATAAAAATACTGGCGTAGGGAACCACTATAAAAAAGGCCCATTCTTCGAGCGGTAATTCAAGAATTCTGCTTGGCCAAACGTAGCTGGGATTAAAGCTCCAAACACCGGTTTTGGTGAACCATGAGTCCCAGAGCACAAAAAGGATTAGGTTCAAACCGATACCTAAAAAAAGGGACGGCCACCAACGGTAGAATGCTACTTTTTTATCGAAGCTTAAAAGCAACGGACCAACAAAAGAGAAGAGCATAAGCCAAGCGTATAAACTCATTTGCTCGTATTTGGATCACGCCAATATTTTAACGGAACAATGAGCATTCCAAAGTTTTCGCCTTGGTATTTTCCAAGGTGTTTGTGGTGTATTTTGTGTGCCCTACGAATGGCGCGCACATAATGATTATTTGTGTGCGTAAATAGTTTAAATCGCTGGTGAATAATGATTTCATGTATCACAAAATAGGCAAACCCATACAACGAAATTCCAATGCCAATATAAAGCCTAAAATCAGCAAACATGAGCCCTGTAACATAGCAATAGGCACTCGGTATAGCAAAAATAAGAAAGAAGGCATCGTTTTTTTCGAAGAAACCAGGTTCAACTTGGTGGTGGTCTTTGTGTAAGTACCATAAAAAACCATGCATCACAAATTTATGGGTGAACCAAGCCATGAATTCCATGAATAGGAAAGTTGCGATTATAATTAATATGTTTAGCAGCATTATTGGATAAATTTTTAAATGCTTAAATTTAAAAAAGCAAAGAAAGCAAATTGAGCCATATAAACACGCCAACCCATTGGATTGTTTTTGAGCAAACCACCTTTGAGCATCCAGTAGCAAAAGGCAAATCCAAAGAAAAACCAGGCTGTGTAGTTTTGAGCGGGAATAAGGTTGTTTTGCCAAGTCCAGAAATCGAGTTTTGGTGCAAGCGGTTCAATGAGCATATCTAAAAGCACCATAAATAACGCGGCAAATAGGGCACCTAAAATTTCATGTATTTTCTGTTTGAACCTAAGGGCAATGGTTTGAACCAATTGAAGGCTACTGTATGCAACGATTATCCAGTTGAGTCCGATTATTACCGGTGTTTGATTGAGTTTAAAGCCAAGGGCAGATCCATATTGGTAATTGCCAAAAATGAGTCCGGTGGTAACGCCAATCATTTCTAGGAACCAGGCTCCCACAAAAACGAAAAGTAGGTTGATAAAAAACAATAAGTCTTTTTCTGGATGGAGTTTAAAAAGAAGAAACGCGGTTAATAGGAGGTTGAAAGGGGTTAATTGTGCAAATTCTTTTGGGTTCAAACCGATACCTACCAAGCCTACCGAATAGAATATGATGAGAATAAGCGTAAGTAGGTTTTCTTGTTTTTGGAGCCACAATTTCATACTGCAAAGAAAACGGTTTAGCGGATAAAAAGGATGGTTTTTACTACAAATAGTTTGGTTTTTACTACAAAGTAACGAAGTAACTATAAAATTATGTTTTAAAGCAAAGGGTTTTTTACTACAAGGCAACGAAGTAACAATTTTTATTAAAAAATATTTCTGTAAAAAATTATTTGTTGCTTTGTAGTTATTTGCTTACTTTATTTTCGAAGTTAGTGGGTTGCGGAGGTTTTGGTATTTGGTGAGTTCGGCTTTTACGGAACCCACAAAGATGTCGCTTTCAACCATGATTGGTAGTTTGTTTTCGTCGTCGGTTACCCATAAGGTAAGGGCTTCATCATCTTTAAATACGCGGCCTTTGATTAATTGAGGTTTTATGACCAATGTATTAAAAGTGCCTGCCTCTGTTTTTAAAACCTCTCTGCCAACAAATTTGAAACGCAGTTGGTAATTTTCTGCATCCATGTAAAAATTCATGGGAAAAATATCGCCAATTTTTGCGTTGCTCATGTCGGTGGTTCTGGCAAAATAAATGGCTGAAACTACGTCTTGGGTTTGGAAACCAATATCAACTTTTCCTCTTCGGCTGGTTGCAAATCCGTTTATTTGGTCAAATAGAATAAAGTCGCTATCGGTATAACCGCCTTCTTTTACTTTTTTGATACATTTCCATGGAATAATAGCCTCTTCATCCACATAACTTTCGTATTCGTCTTTTACTTTGAACATCATATCTACCATACCGGCAGATTTGCCCATTACTTTGATGTGATAGGCTTTGCGGTTATTTACTTCAACAGAATTCGGCTCAATTTCAAAATGCGCGTTACCTCCATTTAATGGTCCATAATGCACCCGGTAATCTAATTTTTCGCCATAGGTGAAGGCGGTATTTTTCACTTTTTTGATTTCGTTTACCTTATTGCCTTTTTTTTCTTTTGGCAATTCGGGTTGTTCAATGGCTTGAACCGAAAATAGAAATGCAAATAAAGCAAAAATGGAAATTTGGAAAATCTTGTTTTTCATGATACCAGCATGGTGCAAACCTTGTACCAAATTTTGGAAATAGCTACAAATCAAATTTAATACCTTGAGCCAATGGCAGTTCTTTGCCATAGTTTAAGGTGTTGGTTTGTCTGCGCATGTATGCTTTCCAGGCATCTGAGCCGCTTTCGCGTCCGCCGCCAGTTTCTTTTTCGCCACCAAATGCTCCGCCAATTTCAGCGCCACTGGTTCCAATATTTACATTGGCAATACCGCAATCGCTGCCCCAAGCGCTCAAAAATTGTTCTGCTTCTTGCATGTTATTGGTAAATATACTTGAACTCAAACCTTGTTTTACGCCATTTTGCAGGCCTATTGCTTCTTCGAGTGTATTATATTTAAGTAAGTATAAAATGGGTGCAAAGGTTTCTGATTGCACAATTTTATAGGAGTTGTTTGCTTCGCAAATAGTAGGTTTTACATAGCAACCGCTTTCGAAACCTGCGCCAGTCATAACCTCTGCGCCACACAAAACCGTGCCACCTTCAGCTTTCAATTGTTCAATGGCGTTGAGGTAAGCATCAACTGCTGCTTTGTCAATGAGTGGTCCAACCAAGTTTCCGGTTAAAGGATTACCAATGGTTAATTGACCATAAGCTTTCACTAATTTTTCTTTAACAGTATTGTACAAACTTTCATGAATGATTAATCTACGAGTGGTTGTGCAACGTTGGCCTGCGGTACCTACGGCACCAAATAATACACCTACCATGGCTAAATCTAGGTTGGCATTTTCAGTAAGTATAATTGCATTATTTCCGCCTAACTCTAGTAAGGCTTTTCCAAATCTTTGAGCCAATGCAGCGCCAACAGCTTTACCCATTCTAGTAGAACCAGTTGCAGATACCAAAGGAACGCGTTCATCGTTGCTCATCCATTCACCCACTTTATAATCGCCATTGATGAGTGAGAAAATACCTTCAGGTAAGTTGTTTTCTTTTAAAATTTTGGCCATTAAATTTTGGCAAGCGATAGCTGATAAGGGAGTTTTTTCGGAAGGTTTCCAAACACAAACATCACCGCAAACGGCAGCTAACATTGCATTCCAACTCCAAACAGCCACAGGAAAGTTAAAGGCAGATATAATGCCTACAATTCCAATTGGGTGGTATTGCTCATACATGCGGTGGTTTGGCCTTTCGCTGTGCATAGTTAATCCATGCAATTGCCTGCTTAAGCCTACAGCAAAATCGCAGATATCAATCATTTCTTGTACTTCGCCCAATCCTTCTTGCAAGCTTTTGCCCATTTCATAACTTACTAAATGGCCAAGTGCGTCTTTGTACTCTCTGAGTAAATTACCATACTGGCGAACAATTTCGCCTCTTTTAGGAGCTGGAACGGTACGCCAAATTTTATAAGCTTCTTCTGCTTTTTGAATAACTGTATTGTACTCTTCTTCGGTTGTGAATGAAACGCTACCAATTGAGTTTCCATCTACTGGAGAAAAAATTTCTCTGGTAGGCGCATTGCTAGAAGCGAAGTGGTTTTGGCCAGTTGAGGTGCCAGTATTATGATTTGAGATTCCGAGTGTTTTTAAGAAATCTAATGAGAAGCTTTGTGTGTTTGACATATGTTTATTTTTTTATTTTGTTTAAGGCCCTTCGGCTACCCTTCAACTGCCCTTCGACAAGCTCAGGGTGACGACGTCATGGTGAGCTTGTCGAACCCATGATTACAAGGGGGAAATTGTTTTTAAAATGGCTTTGGTAACTTTGGGGTCTATGATTACGGTATCGTGTTCAAAATCTAGTTTGATGCGCCATTTTTGGAAGGTATTTACCCCAAGGATTACTTCTTCTGATAAGCCTGGAATGACCATAAATTCATCTGAGAGGCGGATATCATTATAATAAAAATCCATGGCTACTCGATGGGTTATTTTTAAATAATGTCCTTCGGCAGCTGTTGCAATTTCTAATGGTTTTCTTAATTTAACTTGAGTTTCTAGTCCTTCCACTGCCTCCGCACTGATGCATGAGAAAGTAGCACCCGAATCAAAAAGTGTATAGAGGGTTTTCTCTCCTATTGAGCCCTCAAAATGCAATGGTAACTTAATAATCGACATGATGAATTTGGAATTAATTCTAGCGCAAAATTACAACTAATTAAAGAATAATTTAGGATTATAGTTTTAAGTCGCGGATGAGTGAAATGGGGTTAATTTTATTGAGGTTAAACACAAAACTGGTTCTGCTAAAAAAGGAAGTATAACCATTGGTTTCCCATGCACCTTGAACATCTTTACTGCTTATTAGTGGCACATAAATAGAAAGCACATTTTTAATTACCTTCACATAAATTCCACCATTATAAGTTAGGTTCATTTGAGGTCCGCTGTATATATAAGTAAAACCTGCAACTCCATTCACCAAAGTGTAGGTTCCTGGCGATTGCCAATAGCTGAAATCGGCATAGATACCAATAGGCACGGGAATTGGAGCAGGAATGGTTAGGTTCAAGGCGCTTAAAAAGGAACGGCTTGAACCAACGCTTGCAAAGTTTCTAAAGCCCGCATCTGAATTCAATATTTGTCTTCCATATAAATTTTCGGAACCAGAGTTTCCTGCATTTGCTGGGTTGGCAATATTCTGAAGACTTTCTTCTCTTCCAATCATTGCCTCATCGTAGGTGAAATCATTGCTGCCACTTTTGGCTCCACCTTGGTAATAGGTTCGTTGAGAATAAAGATCATCTTTAGAACCAACGGCATCAATTTTATCCAATAAAAATCCGCCTGAGAAGATTCTAATTTCAGCAGATTTTTTTCCGTCTTTGTATTTAATTCCTTGGTTCCACTCAAAGCCAATTTTATTGAAAGTTACGTTGTGTAAGCCAGATTGGATAAATGCTTTGGC
>CAMCJW010000050.1 GCA_945875195.1 Chitinophaga pinensis
ACAAAATCACCCAAGTATATTTACTAGCAGCCTTATTGAGCGCTACAGCAGAAAAGAACCCTAAATTTGCCTGGGACTTAAACATGAATGGCTTGTTTCATGTGTTGGATTTAGCCAAAGAGGGTATTATTAAAAAGATATATTGGCCAAGTTCAATTGCCGTATTCGGACCAACTACACCAAGGATACTAACGCCTCAATATACTGTAATGGAGCCCAATACCATTTATGGAATAAGCAAACAAGCAGGTGAGCGTTATTGCGAATATTATCACCAAAAATATGGTGTTGACGTGCGCAGTATCAGGTACCCAGGTTTAATTGGTTGGAAGAGTGCACCGGGCGGTGGCACAACAGATTATGCCGTACATATTTACCATGAGGCCTTAAAAAACAAAACCTACGAATGTTTTTTGAGTGCAGAAACAGCATTACCTATGATGTATATGCCAGATGCCATTAGGGCAACCATTGAGCTCATGGAATCACCTGCAGAAAAGGTAAAAATTAGAAGCAGTTACAATGTGGCTGGTATTAGTTTTAATCCTGAGCAAATAGCAGCTAGTATTAGAAAGCACATTCCAGAATTTACCATTACCTACAAGCCAGATTTTAGGCAAACCATTGCCGCCAGTTGGCCGCAGAGTATTAACGACGAGCGTGCCGCCAAGGATTGGGGTTGGCAATTGGAATACGACTTAGATGCCATGACCCAAGTGATGTTGGATAATTTGGGTTAATGAAATGGTATAACTTGGTAAAGCACAACCATTTTTTGCTTGTATTTTGTTTTAAATTAATTATTATTGTCTTGATTAATAATTTAAAAAAGACCTACTGATGCTAACTCATTTATTTATTTTTCGATTTGAACCAATAACTTTTTTTAGTAAAGGAATTCTTTTGTTATTAATGCTCGTGCCATTTAATGCTATTTCTCAAAAAGTAGTTTCCGAGCGTGGTGAGTATAAAATGCCTATCGAGAAAAGTATGTCGGAGCAAGAAGCAGAGCGCATTTGTATTGAACGAGCAAGGATCAATGCGATAGAAAATGCCTTTGGACAAACCATTATTCAAGGAAATTCTACCTATATAAAAAACGAAAGAACGGGCGCTAGTGCCGAAAGCAAGGTTGTTTTTAATATGATGGCTGAAACCATGGTGAATGGCGAGTGGGTGGAGGATATTAAACCACCAACTATTAGCAAAATTTATGATAATGGGGTTACCTATATGAACGTTGAGGTTTTTGGAAAGATTAGAGAAATTAAGGAAACGCCCATTACCTTTAAAAGTGCTTTGTTGGCTTGCCCAAAAACTGAATGTAAAACAACAAGCTTTAACAACAAACAATCTGTGTATTTAGAATTTACTGCTCCCGAAGATGGCTATATTTCTGTTTATTGCGATGTGCCAGAGGAAAAAATAACTTATCGGATGTTGCCTTATAAGGCAGATCAAAACGTTTCTTCTTACCCCGTTAAAGCAGATGAAACCTATTTATTTTTTCATCCACAAATGGCAAAAAATATTCCTTTAGGAAAAGTGGATGAGTTAGTATTCTACCTCAGTAAACCGAATACCCCAGAGGTGAGTAAGGTTTTTGTATTGTTTAGACCTAAGACCGAAATTGCAAAACCAATATTAAGTGGCATTGGCAATGTTTCAATGAGTAATATTGAAATACCCTTGAACCTACCTAGCGAGGATTTTCAAAGATGGTTGCAAAGAGTAAGAAGAGCGGAGGCGGATATTCAATTGGAAACCACAGTAATCAGTATTAATCCCTAAATTAATTCTATCATGAAAAAAATAATTTACTTTTTTTTGGTATTAAATCTTTCTGTTTCATCATTTATTAACGCCCAATCCAGCGGAACAAGCAAAACAGTAGATTTAAATTTGAGTAAGCCTTACATTAGAGGATTGCCACCTAATATTTTTGTGGAACTACAATTTGTAGATGACAATGCCAACGGTTTGTTGGAAGCAGAAGAAAACGCAAGGCTGATACTGAAAATTAAAAATGAGGGAAGCGGCCCAGCTCAAGGTTTACAAATAAGCTTAAAGTCAAATGTTTCTGATCCAGAATTACAGATTGAACCTAATAAATTAATTAGGTTAATTAAGCCAAATGAGACCAAAGTAGTTGAAATGAAGATTAAAGCTGGATTTTTTATTAAAACGAACCAACATAAAATTGATATAAATATCACCGAGCATTTTGGTTTTGATATGGATCAAGCCACACTAAATTTAAATACTTATCAGTACATACCTTCAAAGTTAGTTTTCATTGGTATGGATATATATGATCAAGGAGAAGGAACCGGTTCTGTAATAAAAGATGGTAATTTACAAGCTGGAGAGCAAATTAGAGCCAAGTTGGTTGTTCAAAATATTGGTCAGAATTTGGCTTTAGGAGTGTCCTATAAGTTTGTATCAAATGATAGCAATATTTATGTGAACGATTTTCATAGTGCCATTGGAGATCTTGGCGATTTTAAGGTAGGTGAAACTAAAGAAATTTGGGTAACCATTAGTCCCAATAAACGCGTAAAGGTTATTGGAAAATTGCCTTTATTTTTAACAGTAACTGAGAAAAAGAATTACGGAAATATAAAAGAATTTCAAATACCACTTGAGTTAGAAAAAAGAGCACCAAAACCTGCAGTTTTATCTGTAAAGGCTGATATGGCTCAAATTCAAAAGCAGGTTGCAAGAATTGAATATAAATCCGATAAATTTTCTTTCAACAATAGCAAT
Organism: Chitinophaga pinensis; assembly: GCA_945875195.1. Taxonomy (GTDB): domain Bacteria; phylum Bacteroidota; class Bacteroidia; order UKL13-3; family UKL13-3; genus B1. Next base: position 2,767 of record CAMCJW010000050.1, read on the forward strand.
GTAAAAAACATTGAATCACCTGCATTAGGAAAAATTAAAAGGAATAAATCTATAGGTATTGTAATTGGCGTTGAAAATTACACCAATCTACCCAAAGCCCCATTTGCCTCGCATGATGCCGAAATTATTGAAAAGTATTTTAAACTAACGCTTGGGGTTGAACAGGTAATTACTTATACAAATCAACAAGTAAGTGGCTTGTTTTTTAAAAGTACTTTTGATCCAAGTATTGGTAAGCTAACCAATATGATAGACCCAGGTAAAACTGATTTGTTTGTTTATTATTCTGGTCATGGAGTGCCTGATAGGAATGGAGATGAGGTATATCTTTTCCCTTCTGATGGATCAATAAATTTATTAAAAGAAGGTGGGTATAGCATCAATAATTTTTATGAATCGTTGAATAAATTAAATGCCAAAAGTGTAACGGTAATAATGGATGCCTGTTTTAGTGGTTCAACAAGAGCCAACGAAAATTTAACTGGTACCAAAGCATTAGGCATTAAGGTTAAAGATGCAAGCGTAAGGCCATGGGAAACCAATCCTAATTTTAGGGTATTTTCCTCATCCTCCAATGATGAAACTTCTTTAGGCTATGATGCATCTCAATCTGGCTTGTACACTTATTTTTTATGCGTTGGGTTGCAAGGGGAGGCTGATACTAATAAAGATAGGAAAATCACTGTGGAAGAGCTTCAAAATTATTTAGTACTCAATGTAAATGATTTGGCTAAAAAATTATCTTCTGGGAAGTCTCAAACACCTCTGTTTTTTGGAGCACCAGGTATGGTACTGACCGAATATTAATTAAAAATTAGACTAATAAAAATGAAGAAAAACTTACATTATATTTCATTTGCTTCCTTATATTTATTTTTGTTTTTTGCTATTTGTTGCCTAAATCCATTAGCTGCGCAAAGAGCCACAGACGTTAAATTTACATTGTCTCCTGATCAAACCAAGATTGATGTTAGCTATCATATTTCATCGGTAAGTGATGACCTTAACTATTCCTCCTCACTTTGGTTGAGCCTTGATGGCGGAGCTACATTTATAGGTCCATTAAAGTATGTAACTGGAGATGTTAATCAATTAAAGCTGTTGCCAACTGGTAAGTTAAATATTAGTTGGGATATCTATAAAGATGTGGATGAATTGGTTGGAAAAGTTGCTTTCCAAGTTAGGATTGAAACGCAAAAAATACCCATTAAGCCAACTAGATTTTGGATGTATCAATTTACCCCTACTGCACCCTTGGGTTTTATGTATGGCGTTCGTAAATACAGAGGTGGTTATGGAAAAATTCAAACAAATTTAGGCTTTCACCAGGCAGATTATAAGGCCGATGGAAGGGGATTAACTAACTATAGCGGAGATGGCTATTGGGTAATCGGTGAAAAAGATAAGAAGTCGAGTTTATTTGTAACAGGTGGCTATTTGCACAAAATTAAACCAAGTATTTTTTGTTATGCAGGATTAGGATTTGGCATGAACAGACTTTACTGGGATTATAAAAGTTTTTCTGCCGATGATGCGCCAGATAAGAGTGGTTATGTATTAGTTGCCGATAATAGTTATATAGGGTTAGCAACAGAGTTTGGATTGATTTATTTTGTGAAAAATAAATATCCAGTATCATTTGGGGTACAAAATATTAATTTTGGGTATTGGACAATTTCAACAGGTTTGGGGTACAAATTTTAGGGTATGATGAAAAAATATTTTACACTTGGTTTAAGTTTGTTATTTTTAGTTCTGTTGGTTTTGTCTTGCAAGGATGAAGTTGTTCAACCTATTGGCTTGTCTAATATGAGCCGGGTTGCGTCATGGAGTCAACTTAACTATACAAGCACTAACACTTTTTCTGGCTCTAATATTTTTACAAAAAGAAGCAATGCACTTGCGGCTTACGGAGACACTTTGGCTTTTGTGGTTGGTTCAGGAAATTATAATGCCCCAGAAAACTTACAGATTTGGAAGTTTGAGGCCCAAAAGAATAATTTTCAATTACAAAATTACCAATTGCCAGACTATAGAACAGGAGCTGTTTCATTTGTAGTTGGGTCAAAACTTTTTTATGGCTTAGGCATCAATAGTAGCGGATTTTTTAATACTATGTACCTCAAAAATGCTGGCTTATCATGGTCCGATGTAGGATTCACAGGAGCAGCAAGGTCTAATGCAGTTTCTTTTGTTATTGGTAATAAAGCATACATTGGCCTGGGAACAAATGGCACAAGTTACTTGCGTGATTTCTATGAAATGGATGCTAGCACTAGCACTTTTGTATGGAGAAAAATAGCTGATTTACCAGGATCAGGAAGAACAGACGCCTGTGCATTTGTGCTGAATGGCAGAGCTTACGTGGGTACAGGATATAATGGAGTAAATTACTTAAATGATTTTTGGGAATATACGCCAACAACAAATACTTGGATGCAAATTGGCAATATACCCGGAATTGAAAGAGATGATGCAGTTGCCTTTGCCTTCGAAAAAAGGGGTTATATTGGAACTGGTTGGAATAATTATACTGGTATTCTTTCCGACTTTTATGAATACAACCCTACCACAGGTAAATGGAAGGCCGCACCAAGTATTCAAAGCTCTGGTAGGTATGGCGCTGTAGCCTTCACTCAAAAAGGCAGGGCTTATGTGGGCTGTGGTAACAATGCAGCAGATTTAAACGATTTCTGGATTTCAAAATAACAAATAGCAATGAAGAACATAATTAAGCTCTTACTATTTGTATTCATATCGAATACAGTTTTTTCAATTGAAATACCTAAAAACTTGACGCATAAAAATACGGAAGGTTTTATTGAAAATAAGGGTCAGATTTTGGATCAAAACGGCATACCTAATGCGGGTGTAAAATACTTGCTAAACGGTAGTGGATTGAATGTACAGATAAGGAATACAGGATTTAGTTATGATACCTACACATTAGAGAAAAAATTAAAGCCAGCCATTGAAAGAATTGAAGATAAATTCAGTAAAAAATCTGCAGCAGATAGCTTTAATTTTACTTACCACTACCATAGGGTGGATATAGAATTTGTAAATGCCAGCAAACAGCCTAAAATAGAGGCTAATCAAGCATCTGCAGGTTTTATTAATTACTACAATGTGCCTACTTCACCCGAAGGAATATTAAATGTACACAGTTACAAAAGTGTTTTGGTGAAGGACATTTATCCAGGCATTGACATTGAATATTTAATTGATGAAGAAAAGGGATTTAAGTATAATTTTATTGTACATCCTGGTGCCGATTATCAATTGATTCAAATGAAATACTTGGGTGCGGAAAGTAACTTGGTTCAAAACAAAATTGAGTTAAGTGTTGCCGCAGGAAAATTGGAGGAAGATATTCCATTGAGTTGGATGGAGGGAGATAAAAACACTCCGGTTAATGTTGAATATAGGCAAATTGAAAAGGGTGTTTTTGGGTTTGTGTCAAATGCAAATTTATCTGCTAGTAGTGCTTTGATAATTGATCCAATACCAAGTAGGCTTTGGGGTACTTATTATGGCGGAAGTGTTTCGGAATATCCCGGACCTTGTGTTGCTGATCCTACTGGTGCTATTTATTTATCAGGTTGGACATCAAGTAGTAATAATATTGCAACTGTGGGGTCCCATAAAAGTGTATATTCTGGAGGTAACGACGCTTTTCTCTTTAAACTTAACACAAATGGCGGTATGCAATGGGCTACTTATTATGGTGGCACTGGAGTTGAAATATCCTATGGGTGTTCTCGTAGCTCCAATGGCAACATTGTATTATCGGGGATTACATCAAGTACAACAAATATCACAACTGCTGGATCCCATCAGGCTGTTTTTGGGGCAGGAACTTTTGACGTATTTATTGCTGTTTTTAATGCAAATGGAGTTAGACAATGGGCCACTTATTATGGAGGTTCTGGGGATGAGTTTTACGGTAATAATGAAGTTGACCCAAGTGGAAATATTATTTTAGCTGGCATAACTAACAGCTCTAATGGGATTTCAACTGTGGGAGCACATCAGGCGGCATTTTCTGGAGATTATGATGCTTTTATTGTTAAGTTTAATTCATCTGGATCTAGGTTATGGGGCACCTATTATGGTGGTTTGGTAAGAGAGGAACTTCCAAATTGTGCGGTAGATAATAGTGGAAATATTTATTTGTCTGGAATTACAAATAGTGGATCAAATATCGCAACAACTGGAGCTCACCAATCTGCTAAAATTGATACATTTAATTTCTTTTTAGTAAAATTTAATTCAAGTGGTATCCGTCAATGGGGAACCTATTATGGCAAAAGTTCTGATTTGACATTTGCCGATTGTTCAACTGATGCAAGTGGAAATGTTTTTTTGTGTAGTACTACAAATAGCATCAGCAATATATCAACTGTAGGAGCATACCAAACTGCTATTTCAGGAAATTATGATGGATTTTTGGTCAAATTTAATTCTTTAGGTGTTAGGCAATGGGGTACATATATTGGAGGTACTGGATTTGAGTCAGACATTACCTCAAAAGTTGATTCTTTAGGTAACATTTTTTTATCGGGAAGTACCGGAAGTGTTACCCAAATTGCAACTATTGGATCATACCAAGAAACAATTAGTGGGGCATATGATGCATTTCTTGTTAAGTTTAATTCATCTGGAAATAGGATATGGGGAACCTATTATGGTGGGACTTCATGGGAAGAGGAGATTTTTACATCAAATATTTCAAATGGAATAATTTATCTATGTGGATATACCTCAAGTGGTTCAGGAATAGCAACGGCAGGGTCTCATCAAGTTTTTAGCGGTGGTGCTGAAGATGCATTCATAGTTAAATTTACTGATGCTTCCACAGGCGTGTTGGGGCCTATTGGAACAATTGTACCTGTAGGTGGTGCCACAGCATGTAATCAAACAGCTAAGTCTTATACGTTAAGTGCTGTAGTAACCAATGCAGTCGGATATCAATGGACAATTCCAGCTGGATGGGTTATTCAATCGGGCCAAGGAACATTAACTCTTACAGTAATTCCAAATTCTACAGGTGCTATTTCTGTAAAAGGTTATAATTCTATTGGCGACAGCACAGCTGCTGCTTCTTTAGCCGTAACTGTAATTGTTGTTGCTCAACCAAGTGCTATCAGTGGATTGCCATTAAATTGCTTGGGTACAGCTACCACTTATTCAGTTACCGCAGTGAGCGGAACTACCTATAGTTGGTTGCCATTGCCAACAGGCTGGACAGGTAGCTCAACTACAAACAGTATTTCCGTTACCCCAAATGCAATAACAACCTCTGATACCATTAGAGTGACTGCAAACCAAAGTGGTTGTGCAAGTATTGCCTCCAAATATGTGGTTGGAACTACAAGAATACCTCTAACACCAACCAATTTTTCTGGTAATAATCCTGCCTGTAAATTATTGCCATCTAATTTTACAGTAGATTCTTTTCTGTACACTGCTTCTTATACATGGACGTTTCCGAGTGGCTGGACAATCAATTCTGGGTCAAGCACAAGGATTATAAATGTTACTCCTTCTGCCTCTGCGATAGCTGGAAACATAACTGTGCGAGGTACAAATTATTGTGGTAATGGTCCTATATTAACAATTGCAACTAGCCTTCCATCAACAGCTCCTACAATGCCCTCCATTATTACAGGTAGCACTACTATTTGCTCAGGATTAACGCAAACTTATTCTGTAACCAATGTTGTTGGAACTAAATACCGTTGGGTTTTGCCTAATGATTGGTCAATTAATAGCGGACAAACTACAAATTTGATTTCGGTAACCGTTGGTCCAACGGCTGGCAATGTTTCGGTTTACCCATCCTTTGCGGCAAGCCCTACTTGCGAAGGCACACCAAGGACCTTAGCTGTTAATGTAACTGCTACACCAGTTGCACCAACTCAAATTACAGGTGAAACAGATGTTTGCACGAATAGTAGTTATAGTTTTACAACACCTGTAATTCCGAATGCGCTCACCTATACGTGGACTTTGCCTGCTGGGTTTACACCAGTAAGTGGTGCAACAACCAATACTATTGGTGTGAATACGGGGTCATCATTAGGAAGCGCTTTAGTATTATCTGTTAAAGCAAACAATGGTGCCTGTAGTAGTGCTAATTTTAATTTAAACATTACAGGAAATATTGGTAATATTCCTTCTCAACCAGGAATAATTTCTGGTAACGCAAGCCTCTGTGCAAATAGCAATCAAACGTATTCAATTGTTACTATTCCTAACGCAACTTCATACACTTGGACACTGCCACCAGATTGGGTATTTAATGGGAATTCTATTGGGAATAGTGTGAATGTAATTGCAGGTAGCCAAGCAGGTAATATTACTGTTGCGGCCAAAAATGGTTCTTGTAAAAGCCTAGCCACTACTTTTACAGTAACCAATGTAAGTGTAGCACCCACACAACCAGGTTCAATTGGTTATTCAGGAACAATATGCGGCGGCAAACAAACTACTTTTACCATTGCTGCGGTGAGTGGTGCTACTTCCTATATTTGGACGCTTCCTACAGGGTGGACTGGAAGTTCTACCACCACTACGATCAATATTACACCAAATAATAATTCTGATACTTTAAAAGTGGTTGCTAGCAATGGTTCTTGTAATTCGGTTCCAAGAAAACAAGGATTCATAGTCAATCAAACCCCTGCGCAACCTGCCCCAATCACAGGGAATAATTTGGTTTGTATCAATACAAGTTACCCTTTTTATATTCCAAGAATCTCAACTGCATCAAGCTATACCTGGACAGTTCCAACTGCTTGGTCTATAGTTGCCGGGGGTAACGATACTTTCATTAGGGCAACGCCTAATGCTACAGGTGTAAGCGGGGATATTATTGTTATTGCCAATAACAATGGTTGTGCAAGCATACCAAGAACTATTGCAACAACCGTAAATACCAATTTACCTGCAACCCCTGGCGCAATTGTTGGTAGCAGTATTGTTTGTGATGGTGTGGTTAATGATTTTAGTATCAGCTCTGTTACAAATGCATTAAATTATACATGGACCATCCCTACAGCTTGGACATTTACAAGTGGACAAAACACCACTAGTATTAAGGTTGTTCCAAATAATACCAATGGACAAATAACGGTTAAAGCAATAAACGGCGCATGTGTAAGTGCAGAAAGAGTTTTAGCTATTAGCACTGTTGTACCACCTCCAGCACAACCTGTTATTTCTGGAAATGCAAATCCTTGTATCAATTCTAATGCTACTTTCACTGTTGCAGCAGTGCCCGGTGCAATTTCTTATTTGTGGACTTCTCCTGTTGGTTGGACCATTAGTGCACCTACCGGGCAAGGTACCAATATTTTGATAGCAGGGCAAACAGGGGTAATTAATGTAAGTGCCAATAATGGCTATTGTAAAGGTATTGCTGCAACTTTAACCATAGATGCATCCCAATTGCCAAATATTACTTCATGGGAAGGAGAGCAGTATGTAAAATCATTTACCATCAGAAAATATAAAGCACCATCGTTAGTAAACACAAGTTATATATGGACTGTGCCATCAGATTGGACAATCATGTCGGGTTCAACCCAAAATGAAATAACCGTTTTAATAGGTCAAAGTAGCGGAGTAATTACTGTAAGGGGAACAAATGGCTGTGGTACGGGAGCATTGTATAGTAAGAATGTTTATACAGGCGTTGCAGCTGGAATGGATAATGAGCTTTTATTAAGCAACATAAAGATATTTCCACAACCTGCAAACGACCAATTTACGCTTTCATTTATGCCATTGGCAAATTTAGATGAGGTACAATTACGCATCACGGATATGTTAGGAAAAACAATTAGCGTGAACAGCATAGGTAGCATTGCTAGCGGACAAACAAAGGAAATCAATTTTACAAGTACAGAAATGATTGCTGGAATTTACCTATTATCAATTGAATCAAAACAAACAACAAAAACATATAAAATTTCCATTAACCATTAAAACAAAAAAAGAATGAAAAACGGTAAACATTTAATTGCAATTGCACTCATGTTTGGGGCATTTATGCTAACGGCTCAAGATTCAAAATCTGTTCAGGCCAAAAAATTCAAGTTCGTTAAGGTTGCTCGCGACACCAAAAAAGAGGTAAAAAAACTTGAAAAAGAGGGTTGGACAAACATACCTGGAGATATGCCAGTTGGTCAACAATTAAACAACGCATGGGCTAAAGAAGCTGAATTGGATGGCGAAGGATTTCCTAAATACATTGTTGCAAACGGTGAATCTGGCGGCGAGTTTCAATCTGCTGCAGAAATGCAAGCTATTGAATTGGCAAAATTGAACCTTGTTGGCTTGCTTGAAACCCAAATGCGTTCGGTTATTGAAACTGAACAAGGAAACAATCGTTTAGATGCCAAAACAGCAGCTTCTCTTTCTAAAACGTTACAAGTTGCAACCAATAAGGTTAGTAAAAAACTTAAGCGCGTTATTCCTATTAGCAAGCTAATGAGGAAAAAAGGTAAGCAAACAGAAATCCAAGTAAAATTGGCTTATAGTTATGCCTTGGCTCAACAAGCTATTTTAGATGAAATGAAGCTAGAGATGCAAAACGAAACTGAAGACATGCGTGGCAAATATGATGAATTTTTAAACCCTGAAATGTACAAGCAAGGTGAAATTAAAAATGCAGCTGGAGAAACACCAGCTGGTAAATAAATAATCTTAACATCAAAAAAAGGCTAAGCATTGCTTGGCCTTTTTTTTTAACTTTAAAATTATGAAAAATTTTAAATGGCCATTGAGTTTTGCACTATTCTTCTGCTTGCCGCTTTTAAGCTGGGCTCAAATACTCGGTCCTGTTGGGATTTATAAGGAGAGTAAATATTCGGTGCTTAAAGTTCTCTGCTATGATTCAACTAATAATTTGGTTCAAACGGGCAGTGCCTTTTTTATTGATACCAAAGGTAATGGCATTACCTGCTTTCATTTGTTTACAGATGTAGTAAAAATGTTATTTATAGACTTTAAAGGTGATACCTTTAACTATGCTCGAACTTATAAATCTATAAAGGAGGCAGATATTTGTTTTTTTGCCACTGAACCAAAAAATAAACCAATTGAACATTATTTACGGGTAGCAAAGTTGCTGCCTCAAATTGGTGAACCAGTATATGTAGTGGGTCACCCAAAAGGCTTGTCTTATTCTTTTACCAATGGGATTGTTTCAGGAATAAGAGATATCAATACTTATGATTATATACAATTTACCGCGCCTGTTTCACCGGGCAATAGCGGTGGGCCATTGCTGAATGATAGAGGAGAAGTAATTGGTGTAATTAGCTTTAATAAACCAGACGGGCAAAGTTTAAATTTTGCCACCTTTATTGGAAATTTGGGGAGGTAGTATTAACCTCTAACACCACTGCTGGCTGGAGGTCTTGATTTACTTCTAGATTCTGGACTAGTTACTTGGTCCCTAACAATTTCTTTAATATAGTTGTAAACGGCACCTCCTGGTGGTGGTGATGGTGCGCTTTGCTTTGAACCACTTCCTCCTTGGCCGTCGGCCCTATCGCTTAGGAAAATTATTTTTTCAAATTCTTGGTTAAATTCTTTTTGCTCTTGCTTAATTACTTCAATGGGTTTATTAGTTGGATTATCTAATTCTCCGTCGAAAGAAAGCAAGGTTAGCGGTAAATTTTGGCCTTCTTCAAAATTACCATATACCCAAGTTGCTATTAGCTGTCCAGGATTAATAACTGGTATTACTCTTACTGAAGAATTTAAATTATTTGCACTTGGATCAACAGTGATATATAAATTTTTTATTGCTTTAGTTCCTGTATTGGTAATTCTAAAAAAACACTTGCGCTTATCGCCATATTCTACACCACTCACCCAGGTCTGATATTTGAGGGTGCATTTCTGTTGGTTGAGTCTATAAGTATGCACAACGGGATTGCTGTAGCTGGTTTGTGCAAATATTTGTACACTAAAGAATAGCGAAAAATAAAGTAGAAATAATTTTGTCTTCATATTATTTTAATTAAACATTCATGTAAAGATAAATATTTATTTCATAAATCTTATCCATAAAAAAAACTCAATGAAAAATTTTCTTCTACCTAATTATTAATGTTTTCGCGGTTATTTTTCGCATTAATTTGTTCCAATATTCCTGGAAACTCCGCCATGCTTTTCAAGCGATAATCGGCAATGGAAAACTTAGGGTCGTTTTTTTTTTAA
>CAMCJW010000051.1 GCA_945875195.1 Chitinophaga pinensis
CTACTTTCTATTCCTTCCCTCAATCGTTTAATATTGCTTCTGTGGGTATAAATTACCACCAATGCCATAAAGCAGCAAAAATACATGAAAAAAGTTTCATCTCGACCATATATCGCAACTACAAAAATTGGACTAAATAATGTGCCTAAAATAGAGCCCAAAGAAATGTACTTGCTGATCCAAACAATTAGAACAAAAGTAATGGCGCACAATAAGGAAACAGGCCAGCTTACGCCAACAACCATACCGAGCAAGGTGGCAATTCCTTTTCCACCTTTAAATCCCGCAAAGACTGGAAAAACATGACCAATCACAGCAACCAGCCCAAATAACAATTGGATTTGCCTAAATTCTTGCGTGCCATCTTGAACGTTGGTTTGCAAAAATAAAATGCTACTTGCTGCAAGGCCTTTGAAAAAATCTAATAAAAGCACAAAAATCCCCGCCTTTTTACCCAAAACCCTTAAGGTATTTGTTGCACCAGCATTTCCACTTCCATGCTCTCTTACGTCAACATTGAAAAAGGCTTTTCCAACCCAAACAGCATTAGGAATAGAGCCCAATAAATAGGAGCTTACTAAAGCCATAGACAAAAATTTTATATCCATATTTATTTCTTTTGTGCGCGAACAAATTTGTTTCTATCCGAAATATTTGCTTGCCTAATTTTATAATCTTCTTTTTCTTTTGAAACCTTATCAATATTTATTTTGATAATTTCATTAAACAAAATATCGGAACTCAATACCGCCATTACACCTTTTTGGTATTTAAAGAAATACCAAGAACCTTGTGGTTGCTGTAAGTATATGATTAAATCATCGCCACCACGTTTTTTTGTTATTTCAATTTTGCCTTTTATTTTTCTTTCAATCAAGTTTTTATCTATGCTTCTAAGCCCTATATCACCCGTACTTCCAAAAGACCTAGTTGGTGAATTCCAACCCAAGGTAACATCAGTAAAAAAGAACGTTTTTTGTAAGTCCTCCATATTTTTCCTACTGAGTTCTTCTTCCATATTTTCACTCAGGCGCTTGTATGTTTTTTCATCTACTAATTCGGGAATACTAATTTTTATTACGCGTTTATCAAAATAGTCACTAGAAGCAGCTAACGATTGTTCTACCAAAGAATCTACCATCAATTTCACTGCAGCATTTGGAAGAATCATATCTACAATCATGCTCAATTTCATACCAAAAGTGGTATCAGCCAAATTAAAAGTTCCATAACCAGCGCCATTTAAAGAAAATCCTTGGGTATTAAATCCGAAATTGAATTTTCCTTCACCATAAATGATTTTCTTTTTTTCACTCATGGCAATAAAATTACCTCGTTTACCATCGGCAAAAACTTTGTCGTAAGTACCTAACCTAAACTCATCAAACTTTTCATTATAAGTAAAGGTACCTTCGCATTTAAGTAACTCTTGATCGCTTGTATTTCTTTTACGAGAGAACAGCGCTGGATAAACATGAGATGAATCTGTGCTCACAAAGAATCCATTGGTTAACACGGCCCTATTTAAGTTAGTTAATGGCGGCGTTAGGTTGATATAAACAGAATCTGGGTTAATGGTTGCACTTGCCTTGAACCAATCTGTTTTAGGTATAAATTGTTCATGCATACCTTTGAAAAAGCCATTGTATTCAAGGTTCTTATTGTAAGAATGTAAAATGGCATTTCCTCGAAATCCAATTTTTGGTCCAACCTTAAAATTAATAGAATCTGGTATCAATGTTTTTCCTTCTAAGTATTTTTTATCGGCTACGTATATTTGGTCTAAATAAAATTTTTGAGGTTTTTTATTGCGGTCGAAATAGGTGTAGGTACCAGCGCCAATGCAATCGGTTCGGCCATTAATTTTGATGCTTACTTTTTCAATTTCATGAAATTGGTTAACAGTATCAGATTTAATTTTTGCATTTAACAGCATATCCATTTCGGCATTTTGGCGCAAGGTAGCATTACCATTATCGGGAAATACTTTGCTATCGGCAATCATGATATAAGGGATTTTTCCAACCTTCATTACATAATCTCCTAGGGTTAAAAATGCAGAACCTGCCGCAAATTTCAAACTGTCTTGCATGGGTTTTTGGCTCAAAAGGTAACTGCCTGCGCTGGCACTTTGAGCGTTGGCTGGACCAGTAAATTCAAGTGTTTTGGGTATCATGTCCCATTTTAACTTTTCAAAAGAACCTGTATAGTTATTTAAGATAAAGGTATTGTTGATTCCAGGAAAGTTCTTGTAAGTAAACTCCGCATATTTTTGTTCTAGGTTCACATAGGCCTTTACTTTACCTGTAACAAATGCCACCTTGGTAGTGTCTTTTGGGTCCATTTGTTTAAAGATTGCATCTTCTGAGAGCACTTCAACAGGTTTTAACTCAAACAAAGAAGCTTCTAATTTACCACCTTCAATATCCATGTTTCCTCTAGCTTTCATAGATTTTGGTGTGAGAATAATAGTGCCATACAGTTTTGCACCATCGTAGGCAATTTTCATTGGTTCGCCTTTATTGGTAATGAACATGGTATCTTGATAGGGAATCCAATGGGTCATTACATTGGGTGATTTAATTACAGTTGGAAACAGGGATGTTCTGTCATTTTCAAAAAGGTGACTATTCGAGTTCATTGAGTCGAGCATGAATTCAAATCTATGAGAGGAAGTTCTTGAGGCCAAGTAGGAGAGGGTTCCATCGCCAATTAGCCCGTCGTTACTTAGTCGCAAATCCATTACAGCATTGCCTTTACCACCATATAAATGGTATTTAGTTGATTCGTCATTCGGGATATAGAAGCCCAAAGATTTGTCAGGCTGGAGGTAAATTTCTTGGCGCATCTCTGGTAAAATTCCTCCCGAAACAAAATTACCTGCAAGGGCTAAAGTATAGAGGTTCAAATCTGCCAAACTGTCTAAAATAAAAGGATCCACCTCAAAGTAAAACCTGTCTTTGTTGTAGGAGCCTTTCATGGTAGTTTGGTAATCGTAAAAAACTTTTGAACCAACTTCTGAGGTAAATACAGGATATTTTGGGTATCTTTTTCTGCCCGATTTGTTATAGGGATAATCAATTTCTAAATTACCGTAAATATTTTGAATTACACTTTTTACATGCATCATCATGCCAAGTGAATCATCTGGGTAAAGGAATTTTAGAGAGTCAACATTGTTCAACCTAATTTTAAATCCATTGTAGTCGAACGCAAAATTATTTCCATAGAAATCGGCCATACCCGCCCTTAGTTTGCCACTAAAATCCATGGTTCTATTTTTCTTTAGGGTTACTATTTGGTCTTTTGGAATAATGTACACGTTTTGCGAATCGCTGAAATAAAATTTAGGTACACCTTGAACCACCATATCATAGTTAATTAAGCTGATATGTGCATTGGGTAGGGCACTAATGAGTGAGTTAAATGAAATGGCATCAAAGTCTGTTCTTCCATTGTGCGCATTTACATAATCTATCAATTTTCGTTTCACATAAACAATATTTTTGGCAGCATCAAAGTTAACATAGCCCTTGTCGTTTAAGTCAATCATTTGTATGCGTATATCACTAATATTACTTTTAAATGTGGCAGCATACACCTCAATTCTAAAGCTCGTTACCTTATTGTCTTCGCAATATTTTTTGATTCTTTGAAGTGGATTATAAGATAGCACGCCACCAATTTTTTCATAATTAACGTCCCTAAAATAATTGATAGATTCAAATTTCGCAGGCACATCTCCTGAGATATTGTCGAGTTCTATTTTTGGGCTATTTAAATCCCATTTAATTTCATCAATATAGAATTCTACATTGTGAAAATTATCCATGAATGGCGCCGATGAAATACCCACTTTATTATCTCGGTATAATGATACTTTGTCTTTGTCTATTAAGTAGCTAAAAGTAAGTTGTGGGTGGTAAATAGAATCTTTATCCAAGAAGATAGTTACCTCTGCTTTTTCAACCGATATGCGATTTTCTCTTACAAAAAACTCGGGTGATTGAATGCGCATAAATGGCTTATTTTTAAAGGTGAACCAAAGTTCTGCCTTTTGTTCACTATTGCCTCTTCCTAGCACAAGGGCACCTCTCATACCAAATCCACCTTTAAATTTAGCTTTTCCATAACTTGCTCCGGTAAAGGTTGCAAAATATCCCTCAAATTGTGGGTAGGTACTTTTTTCGCCTTGAGATTTCCCCATGGGTCTATCTGTAACCTTTCCTAGCATAGGTTTAGCAGAAATGTCTAGGTTATAAAAGATACTTGAATCGGCCACCAATTCACCATCATTGAGGTTAATTTTATAATTCTTGATGTTGGCATATACTTTGTTAGAATCGAGCCCAACTCTTGTCCAATCTATTTTTCCTCCTTTACCAACCCATAAGTTTTTGCTCGGATAAAATTTTCCTGAGGTATTGTATAATTCAAAAGTATCGCCTGGAGTATAGCAAATTAGGTTAAGCTTTTTAAACAAGAACAAAGGTTCACCTTCTACAATTAAATCGGCATCACTTGTTGATACCACCCAAGTAAATCCACCTAATGAAAGTAATTTATTTTCGGCAAAAACATTGGTTGAAACCAATAAAAACTTTTGGAAATCGTCTTTAGATTTTTTAAGTGAGGTAGATAAAGTTTTGTGCCAGCCATCAAACTTTAGCAGGTTATTGTTTGAAACCAAGGCATTGATTGTTTTTAAATATCCTTCAAAATCGGGACTAATTTGACAATTCCCATTGAGCATTTCATTGCACAGCCTGATGATTTGATTTTTTTGCGCAGCAGTAAATTTTCCTGCATTGTAATAACCACTAAATTCTTCTGCCAAATCCCTCACATCCTTTTTTGAGGAGCTTGAAACAAAGGTTTCAAACTCACCAATGAAAACCGAAGGATCAAATGAAAAACTATTGGGCCTTTGTGCTTGGAGGCATGTAAATCCAAACAGCAACATAACAACTAACGCTACTACTTTTTTCATAATGTAAAAAAATCAAATAAATCAACAAGGGTATTTAACTGACCCAATATTAATTTAAACGGGTAAAATTCATGGGAATTGTAAGACAAGCTAATAATTAGGCCATTGCTTTCACAATAGCAACAAAACTTCTGCTTTCTAAAGCAGCACCACCAACCAAAGCGCCATCAATATCTGGAGCAGAAAATAGTTCTGCAGCATTTTCTGCTTTTACACTTCCACCATATTGAATGGTTATATTATCTGCAAGAGCAGCATCATATTTTTTTGTTATTAAGCCGCGAATAAATGCATGTATTTCCTGAGCTTGTGCCGTGCTGGCCGTTTTACCTGTGCCAATAGCCCAAACAGGTTCATAAGCAATAACCACTTCGCTGAATTGAGTGGCATTTAAATGAAAAAGACCTTCGCTAATTTGCTTTTCAAGAACGGTAAAATGGGCGTTGGATTCACGCTCTTCCAAAGTTTCGCCGCAACAATATATTGGGTTCAAACCGGCATTTAAAACAGCATCTGTTTTTTGGGCTAACCATGCATTGTGTTCGCCAAAATACTGCCTGCGTTCGCTGTGTCCAATGATTATGTATTTTGTTCCGCAGCTTTTTAACATATCTGCACTAATTTCACCAGTATAAGCACCACTTTTATGGTTGCTGCAATTTTGTGCACCTACAGCCATTACAGGGTTTTCGGCAATTAATTTGCTCACCGAATTGATATGAATAAAAGGAGGAATGATTACTACTTTTGCGCTTCCTTTGTATTCATCCTTGAGCATGTTACTCACTTCCGAAACCAGTCCCATGCCTTCTTCAAGGCTTTTGTTCATTTTCCAGTTACCTGCAATAATTTTCTTTCTCATTTTTTGCTTTTTTTTATAATGTTTTAAGAAGGATTTTGCTCCCAAAAACGGTATTGTTTACTTTGATCAAAAACTTCTTTTAAAATAGCTCTGTCTATTTCTGTGAATGGAACATTTCTTCTTTTGTATACTGCTTCAGCTGTTTTATAAAATTTATTCAATACAAAAGTTTCAAAGCCTTGAGCTCCACCCCAGCTGTAACTGGGAATAAAATTTCTTGGAAATCCTGAACCAAAAATGTTGGCTCCAACGCCTACAACGGTTCCAGTGTTGAACATGGTATTGATGCCGCACTTGGCATGATCTGCCATCATTAAACCACAGAAAGTAAGTCCAGTTTTTTCAAATTTTTGGGTACCATAATTCCATAATTTAACCTCATCGTAGGTGTTTTTTAAGTTAGAGTTATTAGAATCAGCTCCTATATTAACCCATTCTCCAATAACTGCGTTACCCACAAATCCATCGTGACCTTTATTGCTATATCCGTAAAATACTACGTTGTTCACCTCTCCACCTACTTTGCAATGCGGTCCAACTGTAGTGGCACCATATATTTTGGCATCCATTTTTAAACCAGCGTCTTCACAAATGGCAAAAGGGCCTCTTACTTTGCAGCCTTCCATTATTTCAGCATTTTTGCCAATATAGATTGGGCCATCGCTGGCATTTAATATGGAAAAGTAAATTTTTGCGCCTTCTTCAATAAAAATTCTTTCGGGGTATAAGCATTGCGTTCCCTCTGGGATAGGCTGTGAGGTTCTACCTTTGGTGAGGAAGTCGAAATCTGATTTTATGGCATCCCCATTTTTAGAAAAGATATCATAGCAATAGTTCAATTGAATAAAGTTGGATTCTTCTGTTTCAGTGCAGTGTAAGAGGTTAATGTCTTCTGAAAAGGATGAAACACTGATTTCATCTAAGAATACTGCGATCAGTTCGCCCTTACAAATAAGTGCTTCTTTGTTTTTCTTAAGTTTAACTATTTCCTCTACCAATTTGGGAGTTGGACAAATGCTGCCGTTGATTAAAATATTGTGGGTGCCAGTATTTTTTGGGAACTTTTGTTGCAGGTATTCTTGCGTAAAATAGCCATACGTGGCTGTTCCAAGATGTTGTTGCCACTTTTGATCTATGGTTAAAATACCACATCTGAGGTTGGCAACTGGTCGAGTATAGGTAAAGGGGAGTAGGTTTATTCGGGTTTTTCCCGGATCAAAAAACAAATAATGCATGAATAAAGTGGTATTACTTTGAGCCTACTAAATTACTCAGGAACAAGATAAAAAAAAAGCCCCAACTTTAGGTTAGGGCTTTTTGTATGATTAATCAGCTTTTTTCTGATAGCGTCTTTTGAATTTATCAATTCTACCTGCAGTATCAACGAACATGGTTTGTCCGGTGAAAAACGGGTGAGATTTGTAGGAAATATCCAATTTAAATAATGGATAATCGTTGCCATCTTCCCATTTGATGGACTCTTTGGTTTCAACTGTACTGTGACATAGGAACATATAATCGTTTGACATGTCCTTGAAAACCACTTTTCTATAGTTTTTTGGGTGAATACCTTCTCTCATTTTATTTACAAAATTTAGGACCGCAAAAATATGTATTTTTATTCATTTACAAAATTTATAAACAAATATTTTTTCTTGTCCTGTTTCAGAACAAATTTAATGGGTTTATCCGAAATTCCTTTAAATTGCCCCAAGAATTTAAAATATATTATAAAATACGTAATAAAAAAGTGATCTTATACCAATTTAGGCAATGAAAACACAGATTTTAGACCACCAGCAAGTTGAAAAAATTCTCAGAAGAATGGCTTATCAGATTTATGAGAAAAATTTCGACAAAAAAGATTTGGTATTTGCTGCCATAAAAGGTCAGGGAATTGAGGTGGCAAAATTGGTTCAGCAAGAATTGAATGATATTTCAAAAATTAAAATTAGCTTGTTAGAAATTGAAATAAGTAAAGACAAACCATCATTTACTTCAACGCAGGTTGATTTCAGCCAAATTTCGGTTCAAGGAAAAACGATTATACTTTTTGATGATGTTTTAAATACGGGCAGAACTTTGGTTTATGGTATGCATCCGTTTTTGCATTTGGATCCTTGTGCTATTCAAATAGCAGTATTGGTTGATCGCAACCACAAAACATTTCCGGTGGCAGCAGATTATATAGGCTTATCGTTGCAAACCACCATACAAGAGCATGTGAGTGTGATAATGAAATTGAAGAAAATTAGTGTTTATTTATTGTAATCGAGGTAAAGAAACTGACTATTTTTCAATAAAATAAATCGCAAAAAAAAGCCCGATGCATTGCACCGGGCTTATGATTTAGTAAAATTAAATTACTTGATTTTAGCTTGTAAGCCTGATCCAGCTTTAAATTTAACAACCTTTTTTGCCGGAATGTTAATTTCTTTACCAGTTTGAGGGTTACGGCCTTTTCTTGCTGCACGCTTAGTTACAGAGAAAGTACCAAATCCTACTAGGATTACTTTGTCGCCTTTTTTCAAAGCGGATTGAGTTGAACTCATGAATGCATCTAAACCAGCTTGGGCTTGCACTTTAGTTACTCCGGCAGCTTTTGCCATTGCATCGATTAAATCTTGTTTGTTCATTTAAATTAAATAATTAAGGGTTTTACATAACAAACTTAACAAACAGATTTGAAATGTCAAGCACTTTCAGCGGTATATGTAAAAAAAAAGCATTTTTTTATTTCACACTTTTTCAACAAAAAGCCTTTTTAGGCTGTTTTTGCTTATTTTGGGTTTAAGTTAAATAGCTTGGAGACCTTTTTTAACAATGCTTTGACGCCTTCATGTGGAATATCTACTTGGGCGTTTGCGAGAGAAAAAAACACCTCCCTTTTGGCTCTTAATTCTATAATTTTTGACAAAACTTCTTCTTCAGAAAGCCCAAAAAACATCGGTCGAGGCATTTTTGAGGCCTTTATTCGGCTCAAAAGAAAATTATTTGAGGCATTTAAGTATAGGCTAGCACCATGCAAATTGATTTGTTTCATGTTATCTTCAAATGCAATTGTTCCTCCACCACAAGCTATAATAACACGGTTTATAATAAACGTTTTATGCAAGGCAGCCTTTTCTAAATTCCTAAAATAAAGTTCTCCATTATTTGCAAAGATGTTTGTAATACTATTTCCAGCCATCTCTTCAACTAATACATCTAAGTCAATATATGCCCAACCTAAATATTTAGCTAATTGTTTTCCTAACGTGGTTTTACCAGAGGCGGGCATCCCTATTAAATAAATTCTTTCTGTAATCAATGAGCTAAGCCTATTTCATATATTTTTTAACAACCTCATAGCTTGGCAAATTATAAGAGCTCCATTTTTTTACAATGGTATTTTTTTTCATGAGTATGAGTCCTGGGTTCGACCTAACCATAGATTTCAATGGAATAGCATCCATATTACAATAGGTGTAAGGCAATTTATTTTCTGTTGCATACTTGCTTGCATCTTCAAGGTTAGTTGAGGTGAGCGCCCAAAACGCATAGCCATTTTTCTTCCAGGCTTCAGCTAAGGTGGCAATAGACTGAGTGGTTCCTTTTCTGCTATCCGCAATTTTGGTTTGAACCAAAACTAATTTATAAGTATCATTTGCAAACAAACTGTCGGTATATTCTATGCCAGCGCCATCAAATATTTTAAAATCGTGAATGGGTGGTTTAAATCCTTCCTTGATTAGTTTATCTTTTCTGTCAACAAAATTATAGGCATCTAAATCCTCTGGTAGATTGTTTGCGTTGAATTCAAAATTTTGTCCTCCCTTTTCGTAAATAAATACCATTTCTACAACATCCTTTTCTGCATCAGGTGGCACAATTGTTAATGCTTCAATATTATTGCCAATTTTATAGGGGAGGAAATCTTTTACCGGCAAAAACATATAGGTGTAAAAGGTAAAAAAGCAAGAAACTAGGAACGCAACAGATAAGGCAATAGTAACAATTGCTTTATTAAACAGTGGTTGAATGTATTTGTTGCCAAAGAAAATAAAGAGGATCAAAACAAGTAAAACTACATCTTTTATAAAGCTAGTGAATGGGGTAAGCTTAATGGCATCGCCAAAGCAGCCGCAATCAGTAACCTTATGCGTTATTGCGCTGTAACCTGTTAGCAAGGTGAAAAAGGTAATCAATAACAATAGTAACCAAGAATTAAGCTTGTTATAGATTCCTAAAAGTAACGCAACACCACTCACAATCTCGAAAATGCAAATGGCCATGCTCATTGCAACTGCATAGCTATCCAAAAATTGCATCTGAAAAATTTCAAAATACTCTATCAGCTTATAACTAAAACCCAAAGTATCATTTGCTTTTATTAATCCAGAAATAATAAATAGCACTCCTACAAGAATTCTACTAATTTGTGTGATCCATTTCATATTAATTGATTTATTTTTTACTTGTTTTTTCTTTTGTATTAATTTGGATCAAGGCAAAAACGGAGTAATTAATCATATCCATTAAATTGCTTTCTACTCCTTCACTTGCCAATGTTTTGCCATCATTGCTTAAAATTTGGTGCATGCGGTTAACACGCATTAATAACATATCTGTAAAGGTACTTACCAACATACTTCTCCAAATTTCACCATAGTCGTGGTTTTTTTGCAGCATGAGGTTTTTTGTTTCTACAACTTTTTTCTCATACAATTCAACCAAATCCTTTTCAGCTAAATTTTTACCTTCCTCCTCTTTGGTGAGTTGAATGAGTGCCATTATACAATAATTAATAATACCCATCCACTCAGATTCTACTCCTTCTGCTATCATTTGGGTGCCTTTTTCTTCAAGAGTTCTAATTCGAGTAGCCTTGATAAAAATTTGGTCTATGATACTAGAAACTCTCATGATGCGCCAGCTAGGCCCATAATCATGGTTTTTCTTTTCAAAAATGCTTTTGCACTTAGAAATAATTTCGTCGTATTGGATTGTAGTTTGATTAATCAAGGCGATTGTATTTAATTTGTTCTGCCACAAAAATAAGCGAGGAGGTACAATTGCAAGCATTATTAACTAAAATTTCACTAAATTGTAAAGGAAGGCTTATTTCATTGCTTGAACCAAAGGTAATGGGAATCTTAAATATAACTCCTGATAGTTTTTTTGACCAAAGTAGAATGGGTTCTACTACTCATCTCCTAGAAAAAGCCAATCAAATGCTTCAAGATGGCGCAACCATTTTAGATATTGGAGGCCAATCTACCCGACCTGGTGCAGAAACTGTTGGTGTTGATATTGAGTTAAATAGAGTAATTCCGGCCATCAAAACAATCATGAAAGAATTTCCTGCAGCAATATTATCTATTGATACTTTTTATTCAGAGGTGGCTAGGCAAGCCGTTTTGGAGGGTGCTTCAATAGTAAATGATGTATCTGCAGGAGATGACGACCCCAAAATGTTTTCAGTCATAGCTGAATTAAACGTTCCTTATATAATAATGCATAAAAAGGGTAAGCCAAGTAACATGCAGGATGCCCCAATTTACCATGATATTGTGTTAGAAGTTGCAAATTACTTTTCTAAAAAACTTGCTGAACTGCATGCCCTCGGGGTCAAAGATATTATTTTAGATCCTGGATTTGGTTTTGGAAAAACCTTAGAACATAACTACCAATTATTAAATCAATTAGATAGTTTAAAGCTACTAGAATGGCCAATCCTGGTGGGTATTTCTCGCAAACAAATGGTTCAAAAGGTTATTGGCACTGGGGCAGCGGATGCGTTAAATGGTAGCACGGCCTTGCACATGGTTGCTTTATTAAAAGGGGCCAAAATTTTACGTGTGCACGATGTAAAGGAAGCCATGGAATGTGTCATGATTTATAAGGCCTTAACTATTTAACTATCAGTTAAAATTGCTGAAAAAGTTAAAAAGAAATTGGCATTTTTGGAATAAAAAGGCTAAAATCGTAAAATGTTCGATAGTCAATTTGAATTCCTTTCCTACAAAATTACACCAGTTATCGTTATTGATTTATTGTTGGTGTTATTTCTATGTTTTCAATTATTCAAGCTTTTAAAAGGAAGTTTAGCCTTCAATATACTAATTGGTTTAATCACCATTTACATGTTTTGGTTAGTGGTAAGGTATTTTGAAATGCCATTAATGTCGGGGGTTTTGGGCGAATTTGCCAAAGTAGGAATTATAGCTGTTTTGATTGTTTTTCAACAAGAAATAAGGAAATTTTTGCTGGTAATAGGCAATAGTTCTTTGTTGGGTGAAAATAAAAAATGGTGGAATATTTTCCCTTGGAAATGGAAGATTCAAGAAACTTTCCATACGCCATTTGATGAAATTTTAGAGGCTTGTAGAGATTTAGCATCCCAAAAATCTGGAGCCATCATTGTTTTTCCAATTACCTCAGAAATGAAATTTATTGCTGCAAGCGGTGAGGCTTTAGATTCCATTATTTCTCGAAGGTTGCTATTATCTATTTTCAATAAAACCAGTCCATTGCATGATGGCGCAGTAATAATTTCTGGTGGAAAAATAAAGGCAGCTAATTGTGTGTTGCCTTTGAGCGAAAATCCTCAAATTGTTAATAAATATGGCCTGCGACACTTGTCTGGAATAGGCATCACAGAACAAACCGACGCAGTTTGTTTGGTGGTAAGTGAGGAAAAAGGAACCATTAGTTTTGTAAAAGAAGGGAAAATAGAAGAAGGATTATTGGCCGAAGAAATAATAGACAAACTCAATGCCCTTTTTTCAAAGGAAATGGTCACAATTGGCGAATAGTTAGCTCCTAAAATTATCAAATTGTAGAGGCACCTCAAAATCCTGTTGTCTCAATTCGGCCATCAGCTCTTGTAAATCATCAATTTTTTTCCCTGAAACTCTTACCTGGTCCTCATGAATAGCAGGCTGTAACTTTGAATTGAACCCTTTGATATGGGAAACTATTTTCTTAGCCGTTTCTTTGTCTAAACCTTCCTTAATTTTTATGTCTTGCAATACCAATCTGCCGCTGGGTCTTGGTTCAGAGGTCAAATCTAGTATTCTTACATCTAAATCTTGTTTGCTAAATTTCCCTAAAATGATATCAATGAGTGTTTGCATAGCCATTTCTTGCTTTGCCTCCA
>CAMCJW010000052.1 GCA_945875195.1 Chitinophaga pinensis
ACGGTTAAATATGTGATGATGTTCGATGAATCGAATGGCGATTTTTCTCTACCCATGTTTGGAAAAGCTACCAATAACGATGGTTTAGACACAGTTGGAACTACAAGTTTTGGTTCACTTTTGAGCTCATTGCCAATGTTAAAACCAGGAGATAGTATCATTTTTAAAATTACCATGATGGCTTATTTAAACTCCTATTCAATATATGCCAATCAACAAAGATTGATTGTGTTTAAACTGCCTCCTGCACCAGTAGGATTATCTACAACTGGCGGTGGTATTGATTTTAGATTATATCCAAACCCAGCTAATAACTTGGTAAATATTGAGGCAAATTTGCCAATAGCCCATATTCAGCTATTTGATATGCAAGGAAAATTGGTGGTAGATTTAAGCAATCAAAATACCATTGATACAGAAAATTTAACGAATGGAATGTATATCATTTCTGTGGAAACTGAGCAAGGTAGATCCTTAAAACGATTACAAATACAACATTAAAAAAAAGCCCCGTTAGTTGATTACTAACGGGGCTTTTTTTAGGCATTTTTTTTGCTATTGAAACCTAGCAGGATTATAATCAAGTATCAATTGAAAGATTTGGTCGTAAATTTCTTCCACATTAGGTTTGCTAAAATAATCACCATCTGTTCCATAAGCTGGCCTATGTGCTTTGGCTGTAATGGTAATTGGTGCAGCATCTAATTGGAAATAGCCGTTTTGTTGTTCTAGTATTTGTTGCAAAATATAGGCACTGGCTCCTCCTGGTACATCTTCATCTACCACTATTAATTTATTGGTTTTCTTTAAAGATTCTCCAATGGTATGGTTAATATCAAAAGGAAGCAAAGTTTGTGGATCTATTAACTCTATATTTATGCCAAGCTCTTTTAAAAGTTTGGATGCTTCTTGAACCACCCTTAAAGTAGAACCATAAGAAACAACAGTAACATCCGCGCCTTCCTCAATAATTTCTGGAATACCCAATGGTACAGTATAGGTGCCAATATTATCAGGCATTTTTTCTTTTAATCGGTAACCATTCAAGCATTCAATGATAATTGCTGGCTCATCGCTTTGCATCAATGTTTGGTACATACCTGCTGCTTGAACCATGTTTCTTGGAGTAAGCACATGCATTCCCCTTATTGCACCTAGTATCATTCCCATTGGGGAGCCTGAATGCCAAATACCTTCTAACCTATGTCCTCTAGTGCGCAAAATGAGCGGGGCCTTCTGCCCCCCTTTGGTTCTATATTGCAAGGTTGCTAAATCATCGCTCAATGGTTGCAGGGCATACAGTAAATAATCCAAGTATTGAATTTCTGCAATGGGCCTCAAGCCACGCAGCGCAGTGCCAATTCCCTGACCAATAATTGTTAATTCTCTAATGCCAGTATCAAAAACCCTGCTTTCGCCATGTTTCTCTTGCAAACCAGCAAAACCTTGATTCACGTCACCAATTTTACCTACGTCTTCTCCAAAAGCCAATACTCTTGGGTCTTTGGCCAATAATTGATCAAAATAAGCAACCAATACTTCTCTGCCATCTACTATTTTTGACTCATCAGAATATTCGGGTTTTATTTCCTTTACTTTAAAAACACTTTGGTCAGAATCACTAAAAAGACTAGAGTTATACCTTTCAGCGTTCAATTGTTCAAATTCTTTTTTCCATAAAACCAGCTGGTTTTTTTCTGTTGAAATTTCTGTTCGTGTTAGGCGCAATGCTGCATGCACGGCAATCCCTAAATCCTTTCGAATAGGTTCAGCAATAACCAATAATTGGTCTTTTATTTGGTTCAAACCGCTAGAAAAATTGCTAACTTGAGCAAGGTTTGAAATTAAATCAACACAATTATTTAGTTCATTTTTAATGGGATTGAGGTAAGCCTCCCAAGCATTCTTTTTAGAAACGTTTACTTGAATTTTGGCTTCGTTTTCTAGTGCTTCTAATTCTTGTTCAGTAGCAATGTTGTTGCTGACTATCCATTCTTTGAAACGCTTGTTACAATCATTTTCGATTTCCCAATTTAAACGTTCTTTGCTTTTATATCTTTCGTGTGAGCCAGAGGTAGAGTGACCCTGAGGTTGTGTTAATTCAGTAACATGAATCAAACAGGGTATATGCCTTTCTCTAGCTAGTTTTCCGGCTTCTTCATAAGCGGCACACAAAGCAGGGTAGTCCCAACCTTTTACCGAAAAAATCTGGTAGCCTTCTCCTTTTTCATCGCGCTGAAATCCTTTTAAAATCTCCGAAATATTTTCTTTGGTAGTTTGGTATTTGGCATGAACCGAAATACCATATGAATCGTCCCAAACAGAAACCACCATAGGAATTTGTAAAACACCTCCTGCATTGATGGCTTCAAAAAAGTGTCCTTCACTGCTACTTGCATTGCCAATAGTTCCCCAAGCTACTTCATTGCCATTAACTGAAAATTGGTTTTCACCAATGATTGCTTGGTTTTCTCTATAATATTTTGAGGCATGGGCCAAACCAACCAACCTAAGCATTTGCCCGGCGGTTGGCGAAATATCTGAAGAAGAATTTTTTAAATTTTTCAAATCCTTCCATTGGCCTTGTTCATCAATTGTTCTGGTGCCATAATGACCATTCATCATTCTTCCGGCACTAGCGGGTTCTGCTGTTACATCGGTATGGGCATATAATTGGGCAAAGAATTCTTGGATGCTCAGCAAGCCGCTGGCCATCATAAAAGTTTGATCTCTGTAATAGCCACTTCTAAAGTCTCCGTTCTTGAAAGCCTTTGCCATTGCTAGTTGTGGCAGCTCTTTGCCATCACCAAAGATGCCAAATTTAGCCTTGCCCGTTAGCACTTCTTTTCTTCCTAATAAACTCGTTAATCTGCTTAAGTAAGCTATGCGGTAATCCTCTAAAATTACCGCTTTATATTTAAGTTCGGCTTGAGCCAAAGATGCGTCAGTCATGTTTCAAAAATTTCTTAACCTCCAAACCTAAAGATTTTTGATTATTATACAAAACAAACCGAAGATTATCTTCTAATTAGTATTTAACAATTTTTTAAATGAGAACTATTGTTATTGTTTTGGAAGTAGAGTAATTTTGATCCTGATATTATAATAAATCAATAAAGAAAATTAAACCCAATAAAAAATGAAAAGAATAATTTTATCAGTAATGATTGCGTTTGGTGGCTTAATGACAGCTTCAGCCCAAACTCCAGATGTACAACCAGGCGCTCCAGTTGATCCGAAAGCTGCTGAAGTAAAATTTGAAAAAGAAACACATGATTTCGGAAGTATCCCTCAAGGTACCCCTGCAACTTATGAATTCGTTTTCAAAAACACTGGTAAATCTCCTTTAATTATTACCAATGCTGCTGCAAGTTGCGGTTGTACAACACCAGATTGGACAAGAGAGCCTATTAAACCAGGTAAAACAGGAACCGTTAAAGCTACTTATAATGCTGCCTCACCTGGCCCGTTCACTAAAAGTGTAACAGTTATTAGCAATGCTAAAAATTCAACTGTAATATTATACCTGAAAGGTGATGTTAAGCCATCAGAAGCTAAGTAATATTATTAACTAAAAATAAACCTGCATAAATGTTTAATTTGTGCAGGTTTTTTATTGAATACATATGAAGAAATATATTTTAGGATGCTTAATGGCATTCAGTACCTTGTTTGTTTTGGCTCAAACCGAAAAGCAAGAAAATGAACCAAAGCCTGTAATTGAATTTGAAACAGTAATGCATGATTTTGGAAAAATATTTGATGGCCGTCCTGCAGAATTTGAATTTAAATTCACCAATAAAGGAAAAGTGCCTCTCATTTTAAGCAGTGTTCAACCTGGTTGTGGCTGCACCACCCCTGAATGGCCCAGAGAACCAATTATGCCTGGACAAAAGGCTAAAATAAAAGCAATTTATAATCCTGGTACCTTCAGAGGGGCCTTTTCAAAAGGAATTACCGTTACCTCCAATGCAAGCAACAATAGCATTCAATTAACCTTTAAAGGAATTGCAGAAGATACACCCAAAGAACCTCAATCGCCAGTGAAATTGGACGTTGGCGGAGGCTTTTAACGTAAGTCAATAATTTCTACACCTGGATATTTTTTGCTATCAAAAACAAACTGGTTATCGTCGAATTTTAAATTGGGTACTTGGTTGCTAACTAAATAAGTATGGGTAGTTCCAGTTTTATCAAAAACCTGAGAACTAACTATACTTTGATTGGTTTTATCAACTGTTACTTTAATCTTAAAAAATTTCTTTTTCTTGTCTTTAGGAGTTAGTTCAATGATGCTAAGATCCTTGCCATTTTCCTTTTTGTTTTCTACTGTTTTGTATATAAAACCTTTGCCATACATGGTAAAAATATCATCCATTCTAATGGCGCCTTCCTTAGGCGAATAATTGGTTACCTGCACCTCATTTACCTCCCTGCTATAAGTCCACATGGTTTTATTGTCGCAAATAATTAATTGATTGGCTATATCTAATTTAAACTTATTGCCTTTAACCAAAATATTTCCTTTTTGCTTTTCCTGACTTTTCTGCTGTTTGTTTTCAATGGTATAAACAAAATCTGCCTTCATGCTTTTAAAGGCTTTATACCTTTTACTGATGCGCTCCATCAGTTTTTCTGCTTCATTTGCTTTAGGCGTTTGGGCTTGTAAGCTGCTAAACAAAAAAACAGCCGATAGTAGTATTAATATTTTTTTCACACTGCAAATATTTAGATAATAATCTGGATTTTAATGAATTTATTAAAATGGAATGATTTAATGACTCAATAACATCACAATTTCCATTCCAAATTAAAAATTCTTCAATAATTCTATCAATTCAGCTTCAGAATGCACAAGTACTTCCCTAGCTTTACTTCCTTTGAACGGACCAACAATTCCGGCTTTTTCTAATTGGTCTATTAGCCTGCCAGCGCGGTTATAGCCTAAGTTTAACCTTCTTTGAATCAATGAGGTTGACCCTTGTTGGTGTATTACAATTAGTTTTGCTGCTTCTTCAAATAACTCGTCTCTATTCTGACTTTCAAAGCCTTCATTGCCAATAGGCTCCTCATTTTCGGTTTGAACCAAAGGCAACTCATATGGTTCTCTGCCCTGCTGACTTCCTATAAATTCCGTTATTTTTTCAACTTCCGGCGTATCTACAAATGCGCATTGTAGTCGGATCAAATCGTTACCATTACTAAATAACATGTCTCCTTTGCCTATCAATTGATCTGCACCATTTGCATCCAAGATGGTTCTTGAGTCAATTTTTTGTGAAACCCTAAATGCCAAGCGAGCAGGGAAATTGGCTTTGATGGTTCCTGTTATAATATTCACACTTGGCCTTTGGGTAGCCAATATCAAATGAATGCCAATTGCCCTTGCCAATTGTGCCAAACGAGCAATTGGAAATTCTACTTCCTTGCCTGCTGTCATCATTAAATCTGCTAATTCATCTATTACAACAATGATGTAAGGAAGGTAGCGGTGCTTAATTTTATCGGTAGGAGGCAGGCGCCTGCTCACAAATTTGGCATTGTATTCTTTTAAGTTTCTTACTTGTGCATCCTTTAACAAATCATACCTATCATCCATTTCCTTACAAAGAGAATTAAGGGTATGTATTACCAATTTGGTATCTGTTAAAATAGCATCTTGATCACCAGGTATTTTAGCCAAGAAATGACGTTCAATGGTTTTGTAGATATTTAACTCCACCTTTTTTGGATCAACCAAAACAAACTTAATTTGCGAAGGATGCTTCTTGTATAACAATGAAGCCAATACACAATTTAGGCCAACCGATTTACCCTGACCAGTAGCTCCAGCCATCAGTAAATGCGGCATCTTAGCCAAATCTGTTACAAACACTTCATTGCTAATGGTTTTACCAAAAGCAATAGGTAAATCCATTTCGGCATTGATGAATTTAGGTGAAGCCAAAACCGATCGCATGCTCACAATGGCAGGCGTTAAATTAGGCACTTCAATACCAATGGTTCCTCTGCCAGGTATTGGTGCAATGATCCTTATTCCTAATGCTGCTAAACTCAAAGCTATATCGTCTTCAAGGTTTTTTATTTTGGCAATTCTTACTCCATCCTGAGGAATAATTTCATATAAAGTAACTGTTGGTCCAATGGTGGCTGATATCTTTTTTATACCTATTCCATAATTTTTCAAGGTATCTTCAATCATCCTTGTTTTTTCGCTTAACTCCGCTGTTTCTACCTTGGCTTTATTGTCGCCATAATCATTCAATAAATCTAAGGTAGGAAATTGGTAATGACTAAAATCCAATGTTGGGTCGTAGGGTTGATCCAAACCAGTATGCTGCAAAGTAGCAGGAGCCATGCTAAGGTCCTCTACAATATGTTGCACCTCCAATACCAAACCACTATCGGTAATAAATGGTGCTTCATTTTTATTTGGTTCAGGCAAAACCACTTCTGTCATCAATTCTTCCTCTTCTGGTAATTCTGCTGTAGTTTCTTCAACTGCCTCATCTTCCTCCTCAACGGGTAATTCTTCCTCCTCAATTATTTCCTCCGTTGGCGCTACTATGGAATCTTCTTTCGTTGGTAATTCAACTTGAGTTAACACAAAATCATCGCCATTAAGAGGCAACTCTTCAATTGAAATTTCCGGAACAATATGAGTTGTTGTTGGATTTAAAGCAACTTCCTCTATGGGTGCAATGACTTTTGGCGAATAGAATTTGATGTTAAAAATGGCAACTAAAAAAATAAGGGCATAAGCAAGTAAGGCAAATCCTGTTCCTACAGTTCCAATTAAGCCTTTGAGGTAAAAGAAACCAAAATGACCAAATGAGCCAGCTAAAACAGGCAGGTGTTCATGAAATAAAAAACCCATGGCCAATGAAACCCAAATACCGCCAAAGAAGCTATACCTCAAGGTTTTTAGGATGGGAATAGGTTGCAAATTGGTGAGTAACAAAACTCCCAATAAAAAGAAGATTAACACAAAGGCAAACGAGGCTATGCCAAATCCCTTGTATATAAAAAAGTAACTGAGCCAAGCACCCAAAAGGCCTAAGGTGTTTTCTGCAATTTGTGGTTGTGTTTCGGCCAACATTCCCCAAGAAATAGATTTAATTAAACTTTGATCTATCTCCCATGATGTGAAGAAGGAAAGGCAAGCTATTAAGAGTAAAATAGCAAATAAAACAAAAAGAATACCTACTGATTTAATAAATCTTTCATCAGCTAAAAATTTTAAATACTTTTTAGATTCAACCTTTTCTTTTGATTTTTGTGGGGCAGTCTTCTCCTCCTTAACCACATCTTTTTCTGGAAACTCCTGTAAATCACCAAAAATTAGTTTATTTTCTTTTGCCTTCTTTGCCATTTTCTAATTTTACAAATCTAACTCCTTCTGTCTCCTTTCTGCAATAATTATATAAACCAATTCACACTCTTTTATAAATTGTTCTATTTAAGAAAACAAATTTCAAAAAAAGCCTTAATTTCGGGCAAAATTGAACGCATGAACGAAATCACAATCCTATTTCTTGAAATTACCAAATACCTTATTCCAGCACTGATTGTTTTTGTAATTACCTATTACCAGTTTAAAATATTCTTTGATACTGAGTATGAAAAACGGATGATGGATCTTAAATCAGAGCAGCTTAAAACCATGCAGCCACTTCGTTTACAAGCCTATGAACGTTGCATTTTATTGATGGAAAGAATGAGTCCAGAGAGTTTAGTTATCAGAACCCATAAACCCGGCATCAGTGCTTCGCAGTTAAAAGTTGATTTAATTGCCGATATCAATTCGGAATATAACCACAACCTTTCGCAGCAATTATATGTTTCGTCGCAAGCTTGGCAAGTGATTAGGGTTGTGAAGGAAGAAATGATAAACCTCATCAATACTGCCTATTCCGATTTGGGCCCAAATTCAGTTGGCTTAGATTTAAGTAAAGCCATTTTTGAACATTTAATTAAAATGGAAACTTTACCTACACACAAGGCATTGGCTTTTTTGAAAAAAGAATTTGATTTAGTATTCGGTTAATAAAAGTAAGGTTGGCATGAGCGAAAGAAAGTTTGTAACTGATTCTGAAATAACAATCAAAGAGGTATACACAGGCAATGGTAACACAGAAATGCCTGGTGAATTTCCATACACACGTGGTGTGCAAAAAGACATGTACCGTGGTAGGCTATGGACCATGCGCCAATACGCTGGCTTCAGCACAGCCGAAGAAAGCAACAAGCGTTACAAGTATCTACTGGCAAATGGAACCATGGGTTTAAGTGTTGCATTCGACTTACCCACACAAATTGGGTACGACAGTGATCATGCCATGAGCGAGGGGGAAGTTGGGAAAGTAGGTGTGGCAATTGATTCCTTAAAAGACATTGAAACTTTGTTTGATGGCATTGAATTGGAAAAAATTACCACTTCCATGACTATCAATGCAACTGCTTCTACTTTGTTAGGTTTTTATATTGCCTTGGCAAAAAAGCAAGGAGCGGATATCAAAAAAATTAGTGGTACCATTCAAAACGATATCTTAAAAGAATACGCCGCAAGAGGGACTTACATTTATCCTCCAAAGCCAAGTATGCGAATCATCACAGACATCTTTGAGTATTGCAGTAAAGAGGTCCCTAAGTGGAATACCATTTCCATTTCTGGTTATCATATTAGAGAAGCTGGGTCTACCGCAGTACAAGAAATTGCCTTTACTTTAGCCAATGCAAAATCCTACTTGCAAGCAGCCATTGCCAAAGGACTGGATATTGATGTGTTTGGACAACGACTCTCGTTTTTCTTTAATGCGCACAACAACTTTTTTGAGGAGATTGCAAAATTCAGAGCAGCACGCAGAATGTGGGCTAAGATGGCAAAAGACATGGGTGCCAAAAATCCCAAAGCAATGATGCTGCGTTTTCATACCCAAACAGGCGGTGCTACTTTACAAGCGCAACAACCAGAAAACAATATCATGCGCGTTACGCTTCAAGCAATGGCAGCAGTGATGGGCGGTACCCAAAGTTTGCATACCAATGGATTTGATGAGGCCTTGAGTTTGCCAACAGAAGCTGCTGCAAGAACCGCTCTAAGAACACAGCAAATTATTGCCTATGAAAGTGGGGTGGTTGATACGGTTGACCCAATGGGTGGTTCTTATTTTGTGGAAGAATTGACCAATCAAATAGAGGCTGCAGCCTGGGAGTATATTGCTAAAATAGATGCAATGGGAGGCTCGGTTGATGCCATTGAACAAGGTTATATGCAAAAGGAAATTGCAGATGCTGCGTATCGCTACCAAATGGACATTGAAAGAGAAGATAAAATTATTGTTGGCGTTAATAAATTTGGTTCAGACCAAGATATTATGCCACCCATCATGCGCGTAGATGATAGCATTAGAATTGGCCAAATGGAAAAGCTAAAACAATTGCGCTCAGATAGAGACAATGAAAAGGTAAATGCCGGTTTGAACCAATTAAAAGAAGCCGCCACCAATGGAAATAATGTGATGCCTATTATTGTTGAAGCTGTTGAAAATTATGCCACCCTTGGCGAAATAGCTGATACTTTTAGAGGTGTTTTTGGTGAGTACCGCGCTTAAGGTTCAAGTTTTATTTTACTTTTATTTTTTAAAAATGGTTCATCCTACATAGCAAATTTGGATGGCATCATTTTGCCTTTCTTCCAATTCAATTAATTTCTTAACACATTTTTTGAACCAAGATAACTTATATTTGAGGTGCATGAAAAATAAGATACTTCTGGTTGTATTAATTGCTTTTTCTGCTTGTAATACCCAACTACAAGTTAAAAACAAACAAATTCACAATATTCGCATCAAGGCCGATTCTATTGGAGAAGAAGATGCGCGATCAAAAGCATTGATTGCTCCCTATAAATTGAAATTGGATAGTTTAATGAATATCCGCATCATGGTGGCAAGTGCAGATATTAAAAAAGAACAACCAGAAGGTGCCTTGGGTAATATGGTTTGCGATTTGTTGATGCGAAACGTTATCAAAAATGGCCATAAACCAGATTTCTGTGTTTTAAATAATGGGGGCTTGCGCATTCCTACTATTTATGCTGGCAATGTATATATTAGAACCGTTTACGAGTTAATGCCATTCGATAACCAATTGGTGATGCTAAAACTTAAAGGGAATAAATGTGCAGAGTTGTTCGAATTAATTGCGCAAAATAATGGTGCACCCGTTTCTGGTTTAAGATTAGTTATTCAAAATACTCAAGCAACTGCTATTCAAGTTCAAGGTGCAGCTTTTGATTTGAACAAAGATTATTGGATCCTCACCAGCGATTATTTGGCCAACGGAGGCGACAAAGCAGATGCGCTTAAAAATCCCATTGAAACAATTAACTTAAATCAGAAAATTAGAGATGTGCTGATTGCGCAAATGAAAGACATGTATTATGAGGGCGAAACCTTACAATCAATAAAGGATGGAAGAATTACAAAAAATTAAACGCAAAGATTTTATTAAACAAACTTTGTATTTAGTGGGCTTTGGCGCTTTGGCCAATTCTCCTGTTCGCGTTTTGGCTCAGGCAAAACCCAAAACCTTATGTGTATTGCACACCAATGATTGGCATAGTAGAATTGAACCTTTTCCGTTAGCTGATAAAAATTTAGGCGGCCAAGGCGGAGCGGCAGTTCGTGCAACCTTGATAAATAGGATCAGGCAGGAAGAAGGAGAACTTTTGCTTTTGGATGCTGGTGATATTTTTCAAGGTACGCCCTATTTTAATTTTTATGGCGGAGAATTAGAATACAAATTAATGAGTGAAATGGGTTACGATTGCGTAACTCTAGGAAACCATGATTTTGATAATGGCATTGATGGCTTAATAAAACAAATGCCTCATGCAAAATTTGATTTTGTAAATGCCAACTATGATTTTTCAAAAACGCTGCTCAAACAAAAAATTCAACCATATAAAATCTATCGTAAAAAAGGTTTAAAAATTGGTGTGTTTGGTTTAGGGATTGAACTCAATGGTTTAGTACCTGAAAATCTTTGTAAAGGGATAATTTATAATGATCCAATTAAGGTAGCAAACAGCATTGCCGAAGAATTAAAATTTAAGAAAAAATGCGATTTGGTGATTTGCCTCTCCCACCTAGGTTATAAATACAAAGACAATAAAGTAAGCGATGAATTACTCGCCACTCAAACAAAGAATATCGACCTAATTTTGGGCGGACATACGCATACATTTTTACCCGAACCCATATTTTATGAGAATCTTATACACCAAAAAGTAATTGTGAACCAAGTGGGATGGGCAGGTTTACAATTAGGCAAGTTAAATTTTACTTTTGAACCCTTTGTAAACACTGTTACGCAGGTAAATAGTCAATTGTTTTCGCTAACAAACATTCAGAATGGGTGAAATATTAATTTAGTGTTAACCCCTGTTTCGCCCGATAAATATAGTAGTTTCATCCAATGTTAAGAAAAGATGAATATATTCTTTAATAACAAATGTTGAAATAGAAAAATTTATTTTCAAACATTTTTTATTTGTGTTATAAATCAGTGGGTAAATTTTTTTAGTCACTTTTTTTTTAAAAAGATGTTGAAAAGATTTTTTTGTGTGAACTTTTTTAGTCATTTTCACCGCTACAAATGAAGGAAATGATTATGATAGAAAAAACCTGTGAAGATGTTTGGAATGGCATCCTCAAATTGATACAAGATAATGTACCAGCTCAAAGTTTCAGAACTTGGTTTGAACCTATTAAACCCATAAAATTAGATAACAAAGTATTAACCATACAAGTTCCTAGTCAATTCTTTTACGAATGGCTTGAAGAGCACTATGTAAGTTTGCTAAAAAAGACCCTTAAACAAGAATTAGGCGTTGGCGCACGTTTAGAATACAATATTATAGTGGAAAACGGAACGGCTAGTTCTAGTCCTTATATAGTTAATATACCTGGTAGCACAAGTTCAAAAGCAGACTTGCAGCAAAGCAGCGTTGGCATCAACTTGAATCCAAGTATTAAAAACCCATTTATAATTCCTGGTATTAAAAAGGTAAATATAGATAGTAACTTAAATCCAAGTTTAACTTTTGATAACTTTATAGAAGGAGATTGCAACCGCTTAGCGCGCAGTGCAGGTATTGCAGTTGCCAACAAACCCGGTGGCACTTCTTTTAATCCATTAATGATTTTTAGCGAAACTGGTTTAGGTAAAACCCACTTGGTTCATGCAATTGGTAATTTAATTAAGCAGAATAGCCGCAATAAAATTGTGGTGTATGTTCCTGTAGAAAAATTCATGAACCAATTTGTTGATGCAATTAGAAATAATTCTAACCAAGATTTTATTAATTACTACCAACAAATTGATGTATTAATAGTAGATGATGTTCAGTTTTTGGAAAACAAACAAAAAACACAAGAAATATTCTTTACTATTTTTAATCACCTACACCAACAAGGTAAACAAATCATTTTAACCAGCGACCGTGCGCCTAAAGATTTAAAAGGTATGGATGAGCGCTTGTTGAGTAGGTTTAAATGGGGTTTATCTGCAGATTTGCAAACCCCAGATTTTGAAACCCGTCAAGCAATACTTGAATACATGATGTACAATGATGGTATTACCCTTAGCCGCGAGGTGGTAGAGTATGTGAGTCATAATATCAATACCAATATCCGCGAATTGCAAGGTGCATTGGTAAGTTTATTGGCTCAGGCCAGCTTGAACCGAAAAGAAGTAAACATAGATTTAGCAAAACAAATCTTGAAGAATTTTGTTAAAAACAATACCCGCGAAATTTCTATTGAATACATACAAAAATTGGTTTGTGATTATTTTACTATCCCTGTTGAACAAGTTAAATCTAAAACACGTAAACGTGAAATAGTACAAGCTCGTC
>CAMCJW010000053.1 GCA_945875195.1 Chitinophaga pinensis
AATAATGTGTTGGTAGATGTTAACCCAAGTTATGGTGCTGTTAACACTGCTGCATTAGAAATGACTGCAACGCCAACGGCAGCGGCATTTGCCTTTAATGATGTTAGAAATAATATCTTGGTTAATAATTCATCAAATACAGGTACTGCAACAGGTAATCATTACAATATAATGTACCCAACAACTTTATTCCAATTATTAAATGGAGCAAATGTTTATACCATCACCTCAAATTTCAATTTGCATTTCAATGCTGGTAGTGGTAATTCTTTTGTGGGTAGATTCAATGCAACAGATTTTACAGATATTAACTCACTTAGAAGAGCTGGTACAGTTGCTAATTTGTTTTTACAAGAAAGTTCATCAGGTTATATCAATCCAAACTTTGTTGATGGAACTGGAGCTGCCTCAACCGTTGATTTAAGATTGCAAACAACCAATCCTGCTGAAAGCATGGGTGACACCACCATTTCAGCTTTTGTTTTGGATGATATCAATGGAACAGGTAGAAGCGGAAGACCTGATATTGGTGCTCATACTGGTACATTTACCTTGACAACGGATGTTATTAACCCTGCAATTTATTTCACTAATTTAAGCAATGCTGGTTCTACAGCTAACAGAACATTCCAAGCAACTATCTATGATGCTGGTGCAATTGCAACTGCAGCTGACGCTCCAAGAGTTTATTTTAGAAAGAACCAAGGAACATGGAGTTCCAGCGCTGGCGTTTTAGCTTCTGGTTCAGCTTCAAATGGTGTATATAATTTTACCATTGATCATTCGGCTTTAGGTGGTATTACATTAGGTGATTCTGTTTATTATTATGTAATTGCCCAAGATGTTGCCGCTGGAAATATCAATTCAAGGGCGCCATACCCAACAGCAACCAATGTAAATAGCGTAACTGGCTCGCCGCTAGTGCCAGCTTCTTATATTTATAATGATCCAATTGCTACAACAGTTTATGTTGGAACAGGAATTGGTTCTCCTTCATACCCAACATTAACCGGTCCTGGAGGATTATTTGCAGCCATCAATGGTAGTACTTTAACTGCCAATACAACAGTCTTAGTTCAAGGTAGTACTGTTGAAACCGGTGCTGTTCAATTAAACAAGTGGTTGGAAAGTGGAGCTGGTAATTATACTTTAACTATCAGGCCATCTTCAGGAGCGGGACAAGTTACTTTAGCTGGAACAAGTACTAGCACCTTAGGTTTAATAAGATTAGTTGGAACCGATAGGATAAATATTTTAGGATGGGCACCAGGTGCTAATCCATTAGATACAAATTTAATCATCAGATGTACCTCTGCTGGAACTCCTGCTTTGGCATTTATTGATGGAGGTTCAAATGATACCATTTCAGGTGTAATTTTTGCAAGTAGAAATACCAATACTGCTGGTGCAAATGCAGGAACCATTAACTTAAGTCCGACCACTACCACCAGAGGCTTGAGCAACTTGTCATTTATTAATAACTTCCTAATAATGGATTTAACGGGTACCACCTTCCCAGCAGTGGGAATTTATGGGCAGGGTACCACGCCAAGATTAAATACCAATATTGCTATTACAGGTAATCATTTTATTAACTTCACTGCTAATGGAATTCAGTTAACCACTGGTTCTGGAAATAATAATTTAATTACAGGCAATCACTTCTATTTTAATTATGCTCCTATTTTTACCTCAACATTAACCTTAAATCCAATTTTAATTAATGCGGGTTCAACTACAAATGACAATACCATTGCCAACAATTGGATTGGAGGATCTGCACCATTTGCGGCAGGTACTACATGGACAATGAGTGGTTCATTATCATTCACTGGTATCAATTTAAATACAGGTTTAACAACAGGAACAACTGTAAATAGAAATGTGATACAAAACATTAGATTTAGTAGTACAACTAATACGCTCCAAGCAACTGGAATATTAGTTCAAGGTACTGCCTCTCTTTATAATGTTACCAATAATAGAATTGGAAGTTTAATACAAGCAGATGGAATTTCATCAACCGCAAATCAAAGGTTTATGGGTATTCAATCATTTGCAACAGGAAATGTAATCATCACTGGTGATACCATTTCAAATATTTATGTATTGAATACATCAACTATTGCTGGTATTTTTGGTATTAGTGTGGGTTCTGGTTCATCTAATATTACCAATATCTCAAACAATTTTATCAATGCATTGGTAACAACTTCATTCAGTACAAGTACTACCACAGCTTGTGCCCTTTCTGGTATTGTATTAACTTCAAATAGCTTAAGTCAAACAATTGCTAATAATACTATTAGAACTTTAATCAACCAGTCTGCGGCTTCTCATAGTATGTATGGTATAATTGTAACACTTGGATCAAATGTGATTGATAATAATTTAGTTTATGGTTTAAACTCTAGGTCTAATTATACTGGTACAACCACCATTATGCCGCTATGTGGAATTTTCTGCTCTGCGTCAATCACAGGATCTCAAACACTTACCAATAATACCGTTGATAGCGTTTGGATGTGGACAGCCACACCGGCTTCCACTCAAACTGCGGGAATTGGTGTATTCAATACTTTCGGACAACTAACTTTCACAGGGAATAATGTTCGGAATATTAATTCAAATTCATCTTCTATCAACGCAACTACCTCTGCTGGTTTAATTGGTATTTTGGTCAGTTGCCCTAGTGCAATAAATAACAATATAAGCAGAAATACCGTTAGCGTTATACAACATAATAATACTATTTCGGGTACCAATGTAATTGGTATGTTATTGAGCACAAGTGCCAATTTAGTTGGTAATAATTCTAGCATAAGCAGAAACTTCATTCACAGTATCAGAAGCGTTTCAACTGGAAGTCCAATTTTAACAGGTTTAACAAATGTTAATGGTTTTGCAACATACGCTAACAATATGGTTAGGATGGGTATTGATTCAAATGCAACACTATTTACCAATGCAAATACCCAAAGAGGTATATGGCACCAAACCACAACTCAAAGTAATTATTTCCATAATACTGTATTTGTGAATGGTAATCCTGGAGCAGGCGCTTTAAACACTGCTGCATTTGAAACCTCTGTTCAAATTACTCTTGGGCAAACTTTAAATTTAAGAAACAACATTCTTTTTAATGCAACAAGTAATGGTGGAACAGCAACAGGCTTCAACTTTGGTGTTCGTTTCCAAGATTCATTAAGAATCAACAGTGATAACAATATTATCTTTACTCCTGGAATCAATGGTATTGCAGGTGGAATTAATTTTACCAATTCACGTTATGCTTTATTAGGTGGTGATTCTAGTAGCTGGAAATCGAGGGTTAGGTTAGATTTAACTTCTGCTTCGGTTGATCCAAGTTTTGTAACAAATTCATTGGGAACTGCAGATGTTGCTTCACTTGCATTAAATTCAAGTAATCCTGCAGAAAAGAGTGGTGACGCAAGCGTTAC
This sequence comes from Chitinophaga pinensis, assembly GCA_945875195.1. GTDB lineage: Bacteria > Bacteroidota > Bacteroidia > UKL13-3 > UKL13-3 > B1. The sequence goes on from CAMCJW010000053.1 coordinate 3,462, forward strand.
TTCAGTTACTGATGATTTCTTTGGAAATGTGAGAGCAAGCAATTCACCTTCAGATGTGGGAGCACATTCAGGTAATTTCTCACAATCACCGGATGCATTTCCTCCAACTATTATGTTTACACCATTCACCAATGCAGGTTCAGTTTCTGGTACCAGAACTTTAACTGGAGTGGTATTTACAGATAACAATGGTATTGTTAACTCTGGCATTAATAGACCTAGAATCTATTATACAAGGGACAGGTCAACTTGGTATAGCAGTGGCGCAATCAATATGAGTGGTTCTGCTACCAATGCTACTGCCGATTTTGTGATTGATTACTTGCAATTCGTGCCTGCATTGAGCATCAATGACAGTGTTATGTACTTTATAGTAGCTCAAGATAATGCTGGTAATGTTCAATCGTCTGCGCCATTGGCAGTAGGAACAAATGTGAATAGCATCTCTCAATATCCTTTGGTATTGAACCAATATAAATTCTTGCCAGTTATTCCTGCTAATACTGTATTAAGCGTGGGTGTTGGACAAACATATACCTCACTTACTGGTACTGGAGGTTTATTTGATTTCTTAAACTCTAGAACTTTAGGTGGTAATATTTCTGCTGAGATTACTTCAAACCTTACTGAACCTGGAACTGTTCAATTGAATCAATTAGCAGAAGATGGCGTTGGAGCTGGAACATTCTCCGTAACAATTAGACCAAATGCTGCCACAGTTTCACCTCGTATTGTTGAAGGTTCTGGTGCAAGGATCATCGCATTGAATGGTTCAAACAGAATAAAAATTACTGGTGTACCAACTGGTGGAACTAATGCCCAACGTATGTTATTGATTAGAAATACCAACAATGCTGGTGTAAATATTATTGTTAATAGTGCCACTGGTGTATTGATTAATAATACCATTATCGAAAACGGAAATACTTCTGCAGCAAATGCTGGTATTGAGTTCAGAGTTGGAGCAGGTTCATTGGCAACTGTGCCTTGTACTTTTGATACCTTAAATAACAACATCATTACCAACAATACCACTGCATCATTGCCTGCAGGTATTCCTCAGAACGGAATTTATATGTTAGGAAATGCCAATGTTTACCACAACAATATAGTTGTATCAAACAATGAAGTTTCTAATTTCTTGTTAAATGGATATGTTATGGCAGGAAACGGTGGAGATGGTTTAAGAGTTACTACAAATCATTTTTATTATAACTTACCAATTTATACCAATGTAAGTGGTAGTCAAATTGCCATTAATATGTTATCGGGTGCTTTCTCTAGTGGAAATGTGATCTCGGGTAACTTTATAGGTGGATCAGCTGCCAACGCTTCAGGAAGTGCATGGACAGTTAATCAAACTGTAGGTTTCAATGGTATCTCTACCAGTGTTGGAAATGCTGCCAATACCTTGATTCAGAATAATACCATTCAGAACATTAATTTTACCAATCAAACTGGTTTCAATCAGTTTGTAGCTATCAGGTGTCAGGCTGGTAATACTGTTGTTGGCGGTTCATTGGCCTTGGGAAATCAAATTGGTCATCCAACTATTACAAATAGTATTACTTTCAGACAGCAAACATTGCATACTGGTATTTTATATTTTGGAACAAATAATATTACTATTATTGGAAATAGGGTTCAAGGTATATTTATAGATGCACCTGCCTTATCAGCACAGATATATGGCATAGATGTTCAACAAGGTACCTTACTAGGATTGAATAACAATTTAATTGGTAGTACCACCGTTGCTGGAAGTATCACCAATAACTCTAATTCACAAACTTATGGTATCATAGCTAGGGTTAGTGCTTTAGCTTCTCCAACCTTTACTGTAGATGGCAACACTGTCGCAAATTTATTTGCCAGTGGCACGCAACCTACTGTATTAACTTATGGAATATTCTTGAATACAACTGTTGGTGGAAACCCAACAGTTACCAATAACGTTATTTCTAATTTATCTACCAATAGTACCAATTTAACTACTGCGGGTGGCGCAGCTGTTGGATTGCTTTGTAATACTGCTGCTGGTTCAGTTCCTTTGTTTAGAAACAACACAATTAACGCCATCAGGGGTTTACACAATGGTACTGCTCCGGTTATGGTTACTGGTTTGGCTTTGTCTTCGGGCCAAAATGCCAATATGAGTGGAAACAGAATCTTTGATATCACGAATGCTTCTACCAGTGCAAGCACCATTTCACCAGTTCCAGTTGTTAATGGAATTCAAATTATTGGTGGTAGTGTAAACAATACAGTTGTAAACAATCAAATTACATTAGGAACTGGGCAACCAAGTAATACCCAATTCAATGGAATTATTGTGTTTACCTCAAATAGTGGAATTACCATGAATTTGTTTAACAATTCAATTTTAGTAGAAGGTGCCTCTGGACCTGGTGCTCAAAATAGTTATGCTTTTGTTAGAGGTAACAACACTGGTTTAGAGCAAGCTACTTGGTTGAATTTACGTAACAATGTATTTGCAAACAGAAGAACAGGTGGTACAGGATCACATTTCGCAATTGCAAATCAAACTGTTTCTCCAACCAATAACTTTTGGAACGTGAGTTCAAGTGCTTACAACTTATTAGTATCTTCAAATTTAGCCACTATTGGACAATGGGGATTGGCGAACAATACCATTGCACAATGGAGAACCAATGCAACATCTGATGAATTGAGTTATGCAATTCAATCAGGAACAGGCGCTGGTCAACTAAATCTTAGTAATTTATTTGCAAATCCTGCAACTGGTAATTTAGCGCTTCAAGCTAATAATGCAGAAACATGGTATGTTTTTGGAAAAGGGATTGCTGGTTCAGCTATATACAATTTGAATACCGACTTTGACAATGCTGCTAGAGGGACTATTTTAGGCTATGGATTAACTTTAGGTTCGACCCAACAAAATGCCGCTCCAACTGCATTGCCGCCTGCTGCTACAGCTAATGCCGCACCTGCAGCAAGTACAACCACAAGTTATCAATTTGCTAACCGCAATGTGGCAAGTATTACATGGGGTGCAAGTGCTCCAACTGCTGCCTCGTTGTTATTCTATTCAGGTGTAAATACAGTTGGTACAGCACCTGCAGGTAATAATTTGAACCAATATTTACGCATTGATGTAAGTGGTGGTACTGCACCTTATAATTATAGTCCTACTATAAATTATGATCCTGCATTGTTGGCTAATGTAACTTCAGTGAATAACTTAAAAGTATCTAACAATACTGGCGGTACTTTGGTATCACCAACTTATACAACTCAAGTTACCAATTCTGTTAACTCTAGTTTAAGAACTGTTTCTACATCTGGATTAACTTCTGCAACTGGTGTATCTGCCTTATTCTTAACTGCAACTGAAAATGCAGCCCCAGCTACAATTCTATCATTTACACCTAATGCAAGAGAAGTTGGAGGAGCAGTTAGTATCAGAGGAAGTTTGTTTACTGGTGCAACTGCATTGAGTTTCAATGGAACTGCTCAACCAGTATTCACAGTAGTAAATGATACATTGATTACCACAACTGTTCCTGTTGGCGCAACTACCGGTACCGTTTCATTAACTACTCCATTTGGTAACTCAACAAGTACTGCTATTTTCACAGTTATTCCTGTTCCAACCATCACTGCTTTAAGTGCAACTGTTGGAACTAGGGGTTCTGCTGTTACTATTACTGGTACTGGATTTACTTGGGCTACTCAAGTTCAATTCAACGGAGTAACTGCTGCCTTAACTATAGTTAATAACACTACTATTACTACTACTGTGCCATTAACTGCAACAACAGGATTTATTACAGTAACGAACCCAGCTGGTACAGCAACAAGTGGAAGTACATACACTGTAGTGTTGGCACCAACTATTGCTTCATTTACACCAACCTCGGGACCAGCAGCCACTTCGGTGTTAATTACTGGTACTAATTTCCAATTTGTAACCAATGTAAGATTCAATGGATTGGATGCAGTTTATTCTGTGTTAACTCCAACAACTATCTCTGCATTTGTGCCAAATGGTGCAACAACCGGTTTAATTTCTGTAACAAATGGTTCGGGTACTGGCTCTAGTGCAACAACCTTTACTGTTGTTCAATTGCCTACCATCACTGGTTTCTCTCCTTCATCTGGTGGTACTGGAACTTTGGTTTCTATAACTGGAACAAACTTTACCGGTACTACTGCCGTAAGATTCAACACCACGAATGCAATATCATTCACTGTTGTAAATGCAGGATTAATAACTGCTACTGTTCCTGTAGGTGCTACAACAGGTATCATTAGGGTTACAACTCCTGCTGGTGCTGATAGTACTTCAACTAACTTTACAGTAATTGGAGATTTAATTGTAAGTACTGTACAAACCGTTTCTGGAACATACAACAATGTAACTGTAACTAGCACAGGTAATGCAACCTTAGGTGGTGTGCTTACAGCTTTGGGAACTGTTACTATAGAAACTGGAGGTCAAATCAACTTTGGTGTTGATTCAATTACAGGACCAGCAAATTTTGTTGCTCAAACTCGTAGTAGACTTAATATTGCCTCTGGAAACGGAATTTCTTCAACTGGTGGTTTTGTAGGAAACGTGCAAGTAGGTGGAACAAGAACCTTTAATTCTGGTGCATTGTATACTTATAATGGCACTTCTGCTCAAGTTACAGGAACTGGATTACCAAGCAATGTTGATACACTTATAATTAATAATTTCAATGGTGTATCATTGTCTCAGACTACTACAGTAAATAACAGGTTAACAATGGGTAATGGTAACATTATTTTAGGAAACAATAACCTAACTGTTAATGGAACAATTACGGGTGCTGGCGCTGCAGGCTATGTTGTTACCAATAATACACCTTCTGCTACAGGTGTTTTAACTAGACCAATTGCAAACAATGCAACTGCCGTTGTTTTCCCTATTGGTACTGCACTTTCATACATACCTGCTGAAATAACATTAACAGCTGCATCAACTTCTGACGCATTTAGCGTAAGGGTGTTTAATAATGTATTAGCAAATGGAACATCTGGTTCAGCATTTAGCAATAATGTTGTAAACAGAACTTGGATGATTACAGAACAAGTTGTTGGTGGCTCAAATGCTACTGTAAGTTTAACTTGGGATGATTCATTGGGTGCTGCTGGATTTAACAGATTCCAATGCGGAGTTGCTCGCTATAATGGCTTAACTTGGATTGCACCTCCTGCTTATGGAGCTGCTACTGGTACTAATCCTTATTCAAGAAGTTTAGCTGGTATTACCTCATTTGTTGGTCCTTTCTCAGTTGGAGACAACTCTGGTACATTGCCAGTTGAATTGCTTGATTTCACAGCTATTGCTAATGGAAAAAATGCAATTTTAACATGGACAACTGTTTCCGAAATCAACAACAGTCATTTTGAAGTTGAACGCTCTTTTGATGGTAGCAACTTTGAATATGCTGGAGAAGTAAAAGGTGCAGGAAATAGTAGTGTAATGAATAAATATAAATTTATTGATGCGGGTATTGCCAATCATGCGAAACTCGTTTACTACAGATTAAAGCAAGTTGATTTTGATGGAGCCTCTAACTATCATGGATTCGAAAAAGTTGATTTCGAAAAAGATGAAACCATTGATTTAACTGTTGCAGCATATCCTAATCCATTTAGTGATCAGTTTAATATTAAGATAAATGGGGCAAGTGGCGAAAAAACTCAAATTAACATACTTGATGTAAATGGTAAATTAGTTAAGCAATTCGAAAATAATTTAGATTCAGATAAGGCACTTGTTAGCTTAGAATCTATGGATAATTTGCAAGACGGAATCTACTTTGTACAAGTTAATGTGAGGGATAATTCACATATGCTAAAAATGATTAAAGTAACAAAATAAGAATAGAGATAAAAAAAAATGACCATTTGAATTCAAATGGTCATTTTTTTTTATAGCAGTTGTAAGATCGCAAAAGTTTTTTTGTGTGTAATATGGTTTAATAATTTTACCTGTAAAGCTTTTAACACGCCAATTTCAATAATGATAATTCTTGATTGCTAGACCTCTAATGGCATTTATGCCAGTAATAAACTCATGCAATGTTTGTTGCCCTTCGTGTCTTAAAATTGCAGATAAATTAAAGCTACAGCAGCAACTGTCATTATAATTAATGCTGCAAAGCCGAGGATATTTGTGATTATTCCATTCACGTTTTCTCCCAGTATTTTTTTGTTATTTGAAATGTGTAAAATCATGGCAATTAATACCGGAGCGGTTAACCCATATAGAATGGCGGTGTAAATCAATGATTGAATTGGCGTTATGCCTATATAATTTAGTGATAAGCCAAGTAATAATGAAATAGCAATAATGCTATAAAATGCTTTGGCTTCATGAAATTTTTTATCAAGGCCTTGTTCCCAACCAAAAGTTTCAGTTATGATGTATGATATGGATCCACTCAAAACAGGAATAGCAATAAGTCCTGTTCCAATTATTCCAATTGCAAAAAGAAGATAAGCGAGGTTTCCGGCTAGTGGTTTTAGTGCCATTGCAGCTTGCTCAACGGTGTCAATTTGATGAATCCCACCTTTAAATAAAACACTGCCTGTGGTCAGTATTATAAAATACATAACAAAACCAGAAACGGTCATTCCAAAATCTACATCTTTGGAAATTTCGTGAATTATTTTTTTATTTACAATTATGTGCTTTCGCTTTTTCTTCATTTCTTCAACCTCAATTGAGGCTTGCCAAAAGAAAAGATAAGGCGAAATAGTGGTGCCTAGTATGCCTACTATTATAGCTATAAAATCTTTGTTAAAAGTTATAGTTGGAATAAATGTTGCTTCCAAAATTTGTTTAAAATCTTGTTTATACAAAAACGGAACAATAAAATAAACCAACATTACAATGCACAAATACTTTAATACAGATGCTATTTTTTGATAGGGCAAGTAAATAATTAATCCTAAAAGTACAATTGTAAAAAACACACTAAAATAATTAGGGTCGATGGATGGAAATAGCAGATTGCCAACAGCTCCCATTCCTGCAATATCAGCACCAATATTCATAATAATGGCAGGGAAACTAAACAGCAACATCAGGTATAAAATAGGTCTTGGGTAGTGTTTTTTAAGCGTTCCTGTTAAACCTTGTGAAGTTACCAAACCAATTCTTGCACACATCTCTTGAATAGAAGCCATTAAAGGAAAGGCAATAATTGCAGTCCATAGTGTAGCAAGGCCAAATGCAGCACCCGCTTGGGAATAAGTTGCAATGCCAGATGGGTCATCGTCACTAGCACCTGTCACTAAACCTGGTCCTAGCTTTTTCCAATTGCTAAAAATTCTGGATGAAAATGTTTTCTTTTTTATCATTTTTTTAGTCGCTAGTGATTAGGCCTCAAAAACAAAGGCAAGGTAATAAAGAATTCAGTGGTGGTATTTTTTCTAATTATAAGTTCAGGAAAAATATCTAGGTGTTATCAAGTAAAACAAACATAACGGCTTTTTAAACAACCTCCACCGCAAATTAGGCGTTTAAAGGTTTAGCGGACCTTCTTTTACAGAATAACTTAAGAACAGCTGAGACATTATCTGCTTTGGATTGCACAGATATCTTTGCAATTTTATAAATTACAAATATTCTATTTCTTGCTTGGGCAGCTTATTCAAGGTTTTGAATTCTGAACCAACTTTCTTAAGTAGAGGTATTTATTTCGGGTATAGCTATAATGTGCCTTGGCAATTTTGAGTCCTTCTTCTCCATCCAAAAAGCCAAGTTGGAGAATGTATTCCCTAATAAATCGGAAAGTAGCACTGGAATATGCTTTGAAGATATTAGCAGATTTGCCTTTTGCGGACATCTTACTGGCAAATAAATGGGCATATCTTTCCATTTTTTCCAAGTAAAAGGCGTCTGATTGGGTTGTAAAATGGTAGAGGTGTTCGTTCAAATTTTCTCTTGGAGTTTGCTTGTTCCAACTTAATCCTTCATGCACATCGTCTGTTTCGGTCCAGCTTAACAAACGTTTATCAAATAGTCTATAATGCCAGTCGGGGTACCAGGCGCCATGTTTAATAGGTTTGTTGCCGTAATGGTTGATTAAATTTACTTTATACAGAGGCTTTAAGTTTCCATTTTTGAATAGGGAGGAAAGTTCTTTGCACAATTCAGGTGAAAAGGCCTCATCTGCATCTATGCTAAAAATATAGTTATTTTTTGCCAAGGCATTTCCCACATTTTTTTGCTTAGAATAGCCCTCCCAATTGTGGTGTATTACCTGTGCCCCCAAGGTTTTAGCTAATTCAATGGTTTTATCTGTACTACCACTATCTACCACAATGATGTCGTTACAAATGGGCATAACAGAACGAATAGACCTTTCTATATTAGCTTCTTCATTTCGCGTTATTATTACAACCGACAATGGCAATATTTCCATACTGCAAGTTTAGGGCAAATGAGCTGATTTAAGAAATGGCTTAATAATTAGGATAAACTTTTTCATTTCACCCCCTTTCAACTTACCTTTGCACAAATATTTAATATACCATGAAATACGATGTTACAATTATAGGCTCTGGTCCTGGTGGTTATGTGGCAGCAATTCGTTGCGCACAATTAGGCTTCAAAACAGCCCTTATAGAAAAATACAATACCCTTGGAGGTACTTGCCTAAACGTAGGATGTATTCCATCTAAAGCATTGCTTGATAGCTCAGAGCATTACCACAATGCCACCCATACCTTTAAAACTCATGGCATAGATATTCAAGATATACAAGTGAACCTAGCGCAAATGATAGAACGCAAAAATGGCGTGGTAAAAATCACTTGCGATGGCATTGATTTTCTGATGAAGAAAAATAAGATTGATGTATACAAAGGAATGGGTTCATTCATTGATAAAAATACCATCAAAATTAGTGGCGAAACCGAACAACAAATTGAAACCGATAAGGTAATTATAGCCACTGGTTCAAAGCCTGCCACCTTGCCAGGAATAGAAGTAGATAAGCAAAGAATAATCACTTCTACCGAAGCTTTAAATATGAAAGAAATTCCTAAACACCTTGTTATTATTGGTGGTGGGGTAATTGGTTTAGAGTTGGGATCAGTATATGCACGTTTGGGTTCAAAGGTTTCTGTTATAGAATATACTGGTAGCATTATTCCAACAATGGATGCCACATTGGGCAAAGAATTGCAAAGAAGCTTGCGCAAATTGGGCTTTGAATTTTTCTTCAACCACAAAGTAAAATCTGCCAAATCTAATGGCACTGAAGTGAGCATTGTTGCAGACAATGAAAAGGGTGAAGAAGTTAATTTTACAGGGGATTACTGTTTGCTGAGCGTTGGTAGAAAAGCATATACTTTCGGTTTGAACCTAGAAGCAGCAGGTGTGAAAATGGATGAGCGCGGCAGG
>CAMCJW010000054.1 GCA_945875195.1 Chitinophaga pinensis
AATGTTGGCTGTTTATTAACCTTGGTTCTTTGCAGATCCAATGATAATTTCTGCTGCTGAAAATCGGAAAGTGGAGAAGGGATTGGCTTAATATTCGCAATATGAACCTCAGGTAAAACTGGTAATTCTGCTAGATTTACGCGAGCTCCTAATGCAGAAACCATATCTATCGTTTTATAGGTAAATAAATCATCTTGCTGTGCATTCACAGATATAAAACTAAAAATTAGCAGGAAACTTATATAAAATTTTTTCATGATGCCATTCATTTTTCTAATGGCAAGTTAACTAAAAGTATTGAGCTTGCAAAAAAACTAAATTAGGATTGTATCAGGATCGTTTTCTCTTTCTTACTCGTTATTTTCCCAATTGGTTCAATACTGTTAACTCCATTTAATTGTAGTATTTCTTGAACCAATAACAATGATTCTGGAGCTATTGCAATCAGCAAACCACCACTCGTTTGAGGATCATTCAACACTTGAAATGAAGGCATATCCGCAATGCCTTCCACACTTTTTTCGTAAGCATTCCAATTTCTGTAAGTGTTATCAGGAATAATATTTTGTGTTAAATATTCTGATAAAAAATCAAATTTAGGCACCTTACCCCAATTCAATTCTGCAGAAAATTCTGTACCACACATTTCTATTAAATGGCCCAATAAACCAAAGCCTGTTACATCTGTTAATGCATGAACAGCTGTTTGTTCCGCCAAAACTTCACCTACCTTATTCAGACCGCACATAGATTTAATTGCTGCTGCTAAATGTGCCTCTTGCACTAAACCTCTTTTTGTTGCTGTTGCAATTATTCCTGTGCCAAGTGGCTTAGTTAATAGCAATAAATCGCCAACTCTTGGTGTATTGTTTCTTTTTAAATATTCGGTTCGAACCAAACCTGTAACAGTTAAACCAAAAAGCGGCTCTTTGCTATCTATGCTATGTCCGCCCGCAATAGGAATACCAGCTTCCTTGCAAATATCTTTTGCCCCACTCATTACCTTATTAGCAAGCTCTAGAGGCAAAGTACCAATTGGCCAGCCTAGAAGTGCGTTTGCAAAAATTGGCTTACCTCCCATCGCATAAACATCACTAATGGCATTAGCTGCTGCTATCTTACCAAAGTTATAAGCATCATCTACAATTGGCATAAAAAAATCAACTGTATTAATAATTGCCTGCCCATTGCCAATATCCCAAACAGCTGCATCATCATTGCTGTGGTTGCCAACAAGTAACTCCTTAAATTGTGTTTCACTTCTTTCGGTTAAAATAAGCGCTAGGTCTGCCGGCGCCATTTTGCAGCCACAGCCTGCGGAATGCGAGTATTTGGTAAGTTTATGCTCTTCCATTTTATAAATCTATTGTTGGCAATTTTGAGTTGATAAAAGTAAGCAACCTTATCTGCACTTTTGAGTTAATCATAAAAAAAAAGCGGCCTCCAAATTTGGAAGCCGCTTTTTGTATTTAGGTTAATTTGTAATTAGTCTTCTTTTGAAGCCATTAACAAATCGTATTCTTCTTTTGAACCAACAACCAATTTCTCATAATCACGGTTACCAGTACCTGCAGGAATTAAGTGGCCAACAATTACGTTTTCTTTCAAACCTAACATGCGATCAACTTTACCTGAGATAGCCGCTTCATTTAATACTTTAGTTGTTTCCTGGAACGAAGCCGCACTCATGAAACTATGTGTACCCAAACTTGCTTTGGTAATACCCATGATAATTTGTGTAACAGTTGCAGATTGAGCATCCTTTACTTCTACCAACTTCATGTCTTTACGTTTCAATTGTGAATTTTCATCACGTAACTTACGAATACTGATTATCTGACCAGCTTTTACTGTGGTAGAATCACCTGGCTCAATAACAACCTTCTTGTCGTAAATCCAATCGTTGGCTTGTTTCAAATCCCAACGACTAACAAATTCACCTTCCAAGAAAGTAGTATCACCTGGATCAATAATTTCAATATGTTTCATCATCTGACGGATGATTACTTCAACGTGCTTGTCATTGATTTTTACACCTTGTAAACGATAAACCTCCATGATACCATTCAAGATATAACGTTGAACAGCCAAAGGACCTTCAATACGTAAAATATCTTGTGGGCTTATAGAACCATCAGATAAAGATGAACCAGCTTTTACAAAGTCGTTTTCTTGAACCAAGATATGCTTTGAAAGTGGAACTAGGTATTTCTTTTGTTCGCCATCCTTTGAAGTAATCATGATTTCACGATTACCGCGCTTGATACCACCAAAAGTTACTACACCATCAATTTCTGTTACAATTGCAGGGTTTGAAGGATTACGCGCCTCGAACAATTCAGTTACACGAGGAAGACCTCCTGTAATATCCCTTGTTTTACCAACAACACGAGGAATCTTAACAAGGATTTCTCCTGCCTTAATCTTGTGTCCGTTTTCAACAATGATATGTGCACCAACAGGTAAGTTATATTCTTTAGAGTTCTTGTCTTTTCCTTCACTTACGATTAGCGATGGAATTTTAGTTTTATCTCTACTTTCTACAATTACTTTTTCCTTGTGGCCAGTTTGCTCATCACTTTCTTCCTTGTAATTCACATTCTCAATAATGTTTTCGAAACTTACTTTACCAGTAAATTCAGAGATAATTACTGCGTTGTATGGATCCCAAGTACAAATAGGAGCGCCCTTTTCTACTGCATCACCGTTCTTAACTATCAAATGAGCTCCGTAAGGAATATTGATTGAAATAATTGGATTACGTGTTTTTGAATCCAAAATACGAATCTCTCCCTGACGACCAACAACCACAGAATTGATTGTGCCATCTTCAGCTTTCAAATCTGTTGTTCTAATTTCCTCAAATTCAAGGATACCGCCAAATTTAGCAGACATATGTGATTCAGAAGCAATGTTGGATGCCGTACCACCCACGTGGAAGGTACGCAAGGTTAACTGAGTTCCAGGCTCTCCAATTGATTGAGCTGCAACCACACCAACCGCATCACCTATTTGAGAGTTTCTGCCAGTTGACATACTTCTTCCATAACATTTACTACAAATTCCATAACGGTTTTCACAAGTAAGTGCCGAACGAATTTCAACGATTTCTATCGGTGATTCTTCAATTTTCTTGGCAGCTTCTTCCATAATTTCTTCACCCATGCTAACGATTAAATCGCCGCTCATTGGATCATAAATATCATGAACACTAGTTCTACCTAAAATACGCTCATACAATGGTTCAACAACTTCTTCATTGTCTTTCAATGCACTAATTGGAATACCACGTAAAGTTCCACAATCTGGTGCACTAACTACCACATCTTGGGCAACATCATGCAACCTACGAGTAAGGTAACCAGCATCTGCAGTTTTCAAAGCAGTATCCGCCAAACCTTTACGCGCACCGTGAGTAGAAATAAAGTATTCAATTACAGAAAGACCTTCTTTAAAGTTGGAAAGAATTGGATTTTCAATAATCTCTCCAGTTCCTCCACTCAAGTTCTTCTGAGGTTTCGCCATCAATCCCCTCATACCACCCAACTGACGAATTTGCTCTTTAGAACCACGGGCTCCAGAATCCAACATCATATAAACTGGGTTGAAACCTTGTTGGTCTTCTTTCAATTGCTTCAATAAAGTATCAGCCAGACGAGAGTTGATACGTGTCCAGATATCAATTACCTGGTTGTAACGCTCATTGTTGGTAATGAAACCATTGTTGTAATTATCCCAAATCTCATCAACTTCTGCCTGTGCTTGCTTAATAAATAATTCTTTTTCAGAAGGTATATTTACATAAGACAAGTTAAAAGACAATCCGCCTTTGAAAGCGAATTGGAATCCGATATATTTAATATCGTCTAAGAAATGAGCACAAACATCTTGGCCACATTTTTTAAATATATTTCCAATAATATCTCTTAACGACTTCTTGGTTAACAACTCATTGATATAACCAAAATCAGCCGGTACAACTTGGTTAAATAAAATTCTGCCTAAAGTGGTGTCAATTATTTTACTAACCAATTGGCCTTCTTCCATTACATTAACACGGCATTTAACCCATGCATGTAAATCAACTTTACCTTCATTGTATGCTATGTTAGCTTCTTCTGGAGAATAAAATCTCAAGCCTTCGCCTTTGATAGGATGCTCTGGCGTATGCTTGCGACCTTTAGTAACATAATATAAACCCAAAACCATGTCCTGAGAAGGAACAGTAATAGGTGCTCCATTTGCTGGATTTAAAATACTATGTGGCGCCAACATCAATAATTGGGCTTCTAAAACTGCTGCATTTCCAAGTGGCACGTGAACAGCCATCTGGTCACCGTCAAAATCCGCATTAAAACCAGTACAAACCAATGGATGTAATTGAATGGCTTTACCTTCAACCAATTTAGGCTGAAAAGCTTGGATACCTAATCTATGTAGCGTTGGTGCACGATTTAGCAATATTGGATGGCCTTTTAAAATATTTTCTAAAATATCCCAAATTACAGCCTCTTTGCGATCAACTAATTTCTTAGCAGATTTAACTGTTTTAACAATACCACGTTCAAGTAACTTGCGAATGATAAACGGCTTGAACAACTCTGCTGCCATATTCTTTGGAATACCGCACTCATGTAATTTCAAGTTTGGACCTACCACAATTACCGAACGACCAGAATAATCCACACGTTTTCCCAACAAATTTTGACGGAAACGACCTTGCTTTCCTTTAAGCATATCGCTCAAAGATTTCAAAGGGCGGTTACCTTCAGTTTTTACGGCACTAACGCGGCGGGTATTATCAAACAATGAATCAACCGCCTCTTGTAACATACGCTTTTCGTTTCTCAAAATCACCTCTGGAGCTTTAATCTCCATTAGGCGCTTCAAACGATTGTTACGAATAATCACACGACGATATAAATCATTTAAATCCGAGGTTGCAAAACGACCACCTTCCAATGGAACTAACGGACGTAATTCTGGCGGTATAACTGGAAGAATTTTAACAACCATCCACTCAGGGCGGTTATCGCCATGACGCTGTGAGTTGCGGAATCCTTCAATTACTTTTAAACGTTTTAAGGCTTCGTTTTTACGCTGCTGCGAAGTTTCAGTGGCAGCTTTTATACGAAGATCAAAACTTAAATTATCTAAGTTAATTCTAGACAACATGAACCAAAGCGCTTCACCACCCATTTTGGCGATAAATTTATTTGGATCTGTATCATCTAAATGTTGATTATCCTTTGGCAATGAATCTAGAATATCTAAATATTCTTCTTCAGTAATCAAATCATTTATTGCTGAGCCATCATTTGCTTTGATACCAGGTTGGCATACCAAATAACGCTCATAATAAACAACCATATCCAATTTCTTGGATGGAATGCCCAACAAATAACCAATTTTATTTGGCAACGAGCGGAAATACCAAATATGAGCAACTGGCACCACCAAATTAATGTGTCCCATGCGCTCACGTCTAACTTTCTTTTCTGTTACCTCAACACCACATCGGTCGCAAACGATTCCTTTGTAACGAATACGTTTGTACTTTCCGCAATGGCACTCGTAATCTTTGATTGGTCCAAAGATTCTTTCACAAAACAATCCACCCATCTCCGGCTTAAAGGAGCGGTAGTTAATCGTTTCTGGTTTGGTAACCTCACCGAATGACCTGGTTAAGATATTCTCAGGAGACGCTAAACCAATTCGAATTTTGGTGAAATTGGATTTTATTTTTTGCTCTTTTTTCAAAGACATGTTTGCGTTGTTTTATTTTGTGATATCATCATGTAAGGGCGAATCCGCCTGCTGGCGGTTGCCCTCGCATGATGACGATTATTTTTACTCAAGTGTTAGTTCTAAACCTAAACCACGTAATTCATGTGCCAATACATTGAATGACTCTGGAATACCAGGTGTAGGTAAATTATCACCTTTCACAATGGCTTCATAAGTCTTCGCACGACCAATGATATCATCTGATTTCAGGGTTAAGATTTCCTGAAGAATGTTAGCTGCACCGTATGCTTCTAATGCCCATACCTCCATCTCACCAAAACGCTGACCACCAAACTGGGCTTTACCACCCAAAGGTTGTTGCGTAATTAATGAATAGGGTCCGATAGAGCGAGCATGCATCTTATCATCAACCATGTGCCCAAGTTTAATCATATAGATTACACCTACTGTTACCGGTTGATCAAAACGATGTCCACTTAATCCATCATTCAAGTAGGTTTTACCCCAATCTGGAATACCTGCCTTGCGAGTATATTCTAGCACTTGATCATCTGTTGCTCCATCAAAAATTGGTGTTGCAAACTTCACATCTAACTCTTTTGCTGCCCAACCTAATACTGTTTCGTATATCTGACCCAAGTTCATACGTGAAGGTACGCCCAATGGGTTCAAAACGATATCTACTGGTTTACCATTGTCCATAAAAGGTAGATCCTCTTCGCGCACGATGCGGGCTACAATACCCTTGTTACCGTGACGACCAGCCATCTTATCTCCTACTTTCAACTTACGTTTCTGAGCGATATAAACTTTAGCTAATTTCAAAATGCCTGTTGGCAATTCATCACCTACACTAATGGCATATTCTTTCCTGCGGTAAAAAGCCAATTCTTGGTTGTGACGATTCTTGAAATTTGTTAGAATAGAACGAATCAATAAATTTTTCTCAGCATCGCTGGTCCAGTTATTGGCCATTACGTTTGAGTAATCTATATCGTTCAAATTCTTCATGCTAAACTTAGATCCTTTAGCTATTAGTTCTTCGTTGTATACGTTGAATACACCAGCAGAAGTTTTACCTGAAAGAACCGTGAACAATTTTTCAATCAAAATATCTTTCACATCCTTAACATTCTTCTCATGCTCGTCTTTCAACTTAGCCAACTTCACTTTATCATCTACCTTTGCAGATTTTTCTTTCTTAGCACGCGCAAATAACTTCTTATTAATTACTACACCATTTGTAGATGGAATAGCTTTTAACGAAGCGTCTTTTACATCTCCAGCTTTATCGCCAAAGATTGCACGTAATAATTTCTCTTCTGGAGATGGTTCAGTTTCACCTTTTGGTGTAATTTTACCAATCAAGATATCCCCTTCACCTACTTCACAACCTACTCGGATCAAACCGTTTTCATCTAGGTTTTTAGTAGCTTCCTCACTCACGTTTGGAATATCATTGGTTAATTCTTCTTCACCACGCTTGGTATCTCTAACCTCTAATTCATATTCTGTAATGTGAATAGAAGTAAAGATATCTTCTTTTACAACTTTTTCAGAGATTACAATTGCATCCTCAAAGTTGAAACCTTGCCAAGGCATAAAAGCCACTTGCAAGTTTCTTCCTAAGGCCAATTCTCCACCTTCTGTAGCATAACCTTCGCACAATACAGTTCCATTTTCTACCTTTTGTCCTTTGCGAACAATTGGCTTCAAGTTGATACAAGTATTTTGATTGGTTCTACGGAATTTAATCAATGGATAAGTTTTGGTATCTGTTCCGAAACTAACTAATTTGTCTGTTTCAGTTTGCTCATAACGAATACGAATCTCATTGGCATCTACATATTCTACAATACCTTTTCCTTCAGCTACCAATAAAGTACGTGAATCTTTGGCAACACGACCTTCCAAACCTGTACCAACAACTGGAGCTTGAGGCTTCAATAATGGTACTGCTTGGCGTTGCATGTTTGAACCCATCAATGCACGGTTCGCATCATTGTGCTCCAAGAAAGGAATTAGTGAAGCCGCAATAGAAACAATTTGGTTTGGAGCAATATCCATGAACTCCAATTTGTCATGTTCCACCATCGGGAAGTCACCTTCGTAACGTGCCTTAACTTTTGGATCAGTAAAGTTACCATCCTTATCGTATTTCGCATTTGATTGCGCAATTACTTTTCCTTCTTCATCTTCTGCACTTAAATAAGTAACAGGCTCATTGGTCATTACTTTACCTTCAGTAACTTTCAAGTATGGAGTTTCAATGAAACCCATTCCGTTGATTTTTGCATGAACCCCAAGAGATGAAATTAAACCAATGTTTGGTCCCTCAGGAGTTTCGATGGTACACAAACGACCATAGTGAGTATAATGTACGTCACGCACCTCAAAACCAGCGCGATCTCTACTTAAACCACCAGGTCCAAGGGCAGACATCCTTCTCTTGTGAGTGATTTCCGCCAATGGATTTGTTTGATCCATGAACTGTGAAAGCTGATTGGTTCCGAAGAATGAATTGATAACAGAAGACAATGTTTTAGCATTGATCAAATCTGTTGGTGTAAACACTTCATTATCGCGGATATTCATACGCTCTCTGATGGTACGGGCCATACGGGCCAAACCAACACCGAACTGAGAATACAATTGCTCACCTACAGTACGCACACGACGATTACTCAAGTGATCAATATCATCCACATCTGCTCTTGAGTTTGATAATTCAATCAAATATTTAATGATAGAAACAATATCGTCTTTGCTCAAAACACGATTGCTCAGAGGTTCGTTCTTGTTCAACTTGCGGTTGATCCTATAACGACCTACATCACCTAAATCGTAACGTTTTTCAGAGAAAAACAATTTTTCAATTACACCACGAGCTGTTTCCTCATCTGGTGGATCAGCATTACGCAATTGACGATAGATATGCTCATGAGCCTCTTTACCACTGTTTGCAGTATCCTTTTGAAGGGTGTTCAAAATGATAGCAAAATCATTGTGGCTAGATTCGTTCTTGTGCAATAAAATTGTTTTAACTTCTGCTTCAACAATTAAATCGATATGACCCTCTTCGATAATAGTATCACGCTCAATGATTACCTCATTACGCTCAATTGATACTACCTCTCCTGTATCCTCATCAACAAAATCTTCAATCCAAGTGCGTAAAACTCTTGCGGCTAATTTACGACCTAAAACTTTCTTCAATCCAGATTTGCTAACTTTTACTTCTTCTGCCAATTCAAATAAGTTAAGGATATCCTTATCAGATTCAAATCCGATGGCACGCAATAATGTAGTTACTGGGAACTTTTTCTTACGATCAATATAGGCATACATTACGTTGTTTACGTCAGTAGCAAATTCAATCCAGCTTCCTTTAAAAGGAATTACCCTTGCAGAATAAAGTTTGGTACCATTGGTATGGTAACTTTGTCCGAAGAATACACCTGGCGAACGATGCAACTGAGAAACAATGATACGCTCTGCACCATTGATAATAAATGTTCCTCTTGAAGTCATGTAAGGGATAGTTCCCAAATACACATCTTGCACGATAGTTTTGAAATCTTCGTGCTCAGGGTCATTACATGAAAGTCTCAATTTTGCCTTTAAAGGCACTGAATGCGTTAATCCTCTTTCTATACACTCATCAATTGAATAACGAGGTGGATCAACGAAATAGTCAAGAAATTCTAGAACAAAAATATTTCTTGTATCAGTAATTGGAAAATTTTCCAAAAACACTTTATACAAGCCTTCATTTGTTCTGCTTTCAGAAGTTGTATCCAACTGAAAAAATTCCTTGAACGACTGCAATTGTACATCCAAAAAATCTGGATAATCAATTACAGGTTTGACAGAGGCGAATGAAATTCGGTTTTCTGTCGTGTTATTAATTTTGGCCAATGTTAAATTATATTATAAAGGTAAACCAATCTCACGATTTGCATAAACAAAGATGTGACCCACGACAAAAGTCGGGGTCACATTTTCAAAATCAATTGACCTTGAACTACTTAACTTCAATCTCAGCTCCTGCTTCAGTAAGCTTAGCTTTCAAGTCTTCAGCAGTTGCTTTGTCAACACCTTCTTTGATAGGTTTTGGAGCACCGTCTACCAATTCTTTAGCTTCTTTCAAGCCTAATCCTGTTAGATCTTTTACAATCTTAACTACGTTAAGTTTGTTAGCACCAGCAGCTTTCAAAATTACATCAAATGATGTTTTTTCTGCTGGAGCTTCAGCTGCAGCTGCAGGAGCGGCAACAGCTACAGCAGCAGCTGCAGGCTCTATACCATACTCATCCTTCAAAATTTTAGCTAATTCATTAACTTCTTTTACTGTTAAGTTAACTATTTTTTCCGCGAACGCTTTTAAATCTGCCATTTTTCTAAAATTTAATTGTTATTAATTGTTTTGTTTTTGTTTTTGTATAATTATTCTGGACGCTCTGATAATGTTTTAACAACACCTGCAATAGTGCTTCCACCTGATTGCAATGCACTGATAACATTTTGAGCTGGTGATTGTAACATATAAATGATATCACCTATTAATTCGTTCTTAGATTTAAGTGCGATCAATGCATCTAGTTGGTTATCGCCAATAAATACATCAGCATCTATACAAGCACCTTTTAGTGCAGGAATAGTATCTTTCTTTCTAAATTCTTTGATTGCTTTTGCAGGTGCTTTCATGTCTTCGCAGAACATCAAAGCTGAATTTCCTTTTAAAGTATCTACCAAAGCACCAAAATCACGACCAGATTTTTCGAAAGCTTTTCTGATAACTGTATTTTTTGCTACTTCTAGGGTAATGCCATTTTTAAACAACATCCTTCTTAGGTCACTTGTTTTTTGTGCATTCAAACTATTAATATCCGTAACATAGATATTCTTGTATTGGGTGAACTTTTCAGCCAATGCGTTAATTGCTATTACTTTGTCTTCCTTTTTCATTACGGTCTTAAATTAAATACCTGGTACAGATTTGGTATCAACAGTGATTCCTGGGCTCATGGTACTGCTTACATGAATACTTCTAAAATAAGTACCTTTAGCAGAAGAAGGTTTCAATTTAGCCAATGTTTGAATCAACTCTACTGCATTTTCAAACAACTTCTCAGGGGCAAAAGTTGATTTACCAATTGAAGTGTGGATGATACCTTCTTTGTCTACTTTGAAATCGATTTTACCTGCTTTAATTTCTCTTACAGTTTTACCTACTTCTTGCGTTACAGTTCCACTTTTAGGATTAGGCATCAAGTTACGAGGTCCTAGAATTTTACCTAATTTACCTAATTTAGCCATTACTGCAGGCATAGTAACGATGATATCAATATCAGTCCAACCTTGCTCAATTTTTTGGATATATTCATCCAAACCAGCATAATCTGCACCAGCTTCAATTGCTTCTGCTTCTTTGTCGGCTGGAACTAAAGCCAAAACTTTAATTACTTTACCAGTTCCGTGCGGCAATGCCACAACACCACGAACCATTTGGTTCGCTTTCTTTGGATCAACACCCAAACGAACATCGATATCCACTGAGGCGTCAAACTTGGTATAAGTGATTTCCTTTACCAATTTAGAAGCTTCTGTTAAAGTGTATGCCTTTGCAGCATCAACTTTTTTCAAAACTTCTTTTCTTTTCTTACTTATCCTTGTCATCTCTTAATTGTTTTAATTGTTAAGCGGATTTTCACCTGAAATGGTAATACCTAAGCTACGTGCACTTCCAGCTACCATTTTCATTGCAGATTCTACTTTAAAGCAGTTCATGTCTACAATTTTATCCTCAGCAATCGCACGAACTTGTTCCCAAGTTACAGTGCCATTTTTCTTTCTATTTGGCTCAGCAGATCCTTTTGCAATTTTTGCTGCTTCAATCAATTGGTTTGCAACTGGTGGAGTTTTGATAACAAAGTCGAACGACTTATCACTATAAACACTGATTACCACTGGTAATATTTTTCCAGCTTTATCTTGGGTTCTTGCATTGAATTGCTTGCAAAACTCCATGATATTTACACCCTTTGATCCAAGAGCAGGACCAATTGGAGGAGCTGGATTAGCAGCGCCACCTTTTACTTGAAGTTTAATAAAACCTGTTAGTTCTTTTGCCATAACATCTAATTTTTTGCTCGTATGTACGAGACTATACTACAATTAACTTTCTTTTTCTACCTGCCCAAAGTTCAATTCCAATGGTGTTCTTCTTCCAAAAATCTTAACCATTACTTTTAACTTCTTCTTGTCTTCACTTACTTCCTCAATTAAACCGCTGAACCCAGTGAATGGTCCATCAACAACTTTCACACTTTCACCAACAATATAAGGCTCTATCAAAGTTTCACCCTGTTCTGATATTTGGTCAACATTACCCAAAATCCTACTAACTTCTGAGGGTCTTAAAGCTGTTGGCGCTATTTTTCCTCCCAAAAAACCAACTACTCCATTAATTGAAGTGATTACATGGCCAACCTCTCCAGCTATATCTGCATTAATCAGAATATAGCCTGGCAAATACGTTTTTTCCTTACTAATTTTTTTACCGTCTTTAACTAGGTAAATTTTCTCAGTTGGGATGAGTATTTGCGGAACCTGTGGCTTTAGCCCGGCTCTTTCGAGTTCAACCTCCAGCTGTGCTTTAACCTTTTTTTCTTGACCGGTTACAGCACGTACCACGTACCACTTAAATTGTTCAGTTCCTTGTTCTGTCATGATTCAATTTATAATGATCTTAGCTTTGGAATAATTGGTAAAATAGTCCAAGTGAAGTACTACTTGCCAAGTCAATTACACCAATTAATAAGGCAATGATTAACGAAGCAATCATAACGATAATGGTACTTTCCTGCAAGTCTTCCCAGCTTGGCCAAGAAACCTTATTCATCAATTCATCATAAGACAACTTGATATATTCTGTAAACTTGTTCATATTATTTCTTTTGCACGGGAACAAGGATTCGAACCCTGATCAAAGGTTTTGGAGACCTGTATTCTACCATTGAACTATTCCCGTATAGACAATAAATGTTGGCTGGAAAACCCAACCAACACTTATTTTCTAAATTGTTTATTAAATTATTTAATAATCTC
>CAMCJW010000055.1 GCA_945875195.1 Chitinophaga pinensis
GTGTTAACTTCTTTTGTGCAAGAAGCCTTTTCGGGCATACGTATCATCAAAGCTTTTGGTTCGGAGCAAGCCAACCAAATGAGTATGGAGAAAGAAACCAATTTGTACAGGGAAAAACAAATGGGTTTGGCACAAGTGGAGGCCTTCTTTTTTCCGCTCATGTTATTCTTAACTGGGTTGAGTTCAATTATCACAATTTATATTGGAGGCTTGGAGGTAATAGCTGGTAGAGCAAGTATTGGCAATATTGCCGAATTTATCATTTATGTGAATATATTGGTGTGGCCTGTAACTAGTTTGGGTTACACCAGTAGTTTAATTCAAAGGGCCTCGGCATCTCAAGCAAGAATCAATGAATTTTTAAATACCCTACCAACTATGGTAACAGATAGTGGTAAAGATTTTGATTTTAAGAATGAAATTACCTTTGAAAACGTAAGTTATACGTATGAAGGGAAATCCATTCCTGCATTAAAAAACCTTAGCTTTACCATTGCCAAAGGGAGCACTTTTGCCATATTAGGAACTACAGGTTCTGGAAAAAGCACCTTAATTCAGCTTTTCTTGCGCTTGTTCGATCCAAGTGAAGGCCATGTTAGGATAGATGGACAGGATTTGAAAGAAATTAACCTCAAGAACTGGAAGAAAAGGATAGGATATGTGCCACAAGATATCTTTTTATTTAGTGATACTATTTCCAATAATATTGCATTTGGGGTATCTCAAAACGGGGGCAATCTTTTAGAAGATATTAGGAAAGCAGCGAAAATGGCCGCACTTCATGAAAATATCCTCAATTTTCCAAATCAATATGAAACAAAAGTTGGTGAAAGGGGGATTACCTTATCTGGTGGCCAAAAACAGCGAGTGGCAATAGCCAGGGCGTTTATAAAAAATCCAGAAATTTTAGTAATGGATGATTGTTTAAGTGCATTGGATACGAGTACTGAGGCCCAAATATTAAAAAACATGGCTGAAATGAAGAAAAATTGCACTTATTTAATAGTAAGTCACAGGGTTTCTTCGGTAAAAGAGGCAGATAAAATTTTGGTTTTGGATGAAGGTAAAATGGTGGAATTTGGCACACATGATGAGTTAATCCAATTAAAAGGCTCATATAGTGCTATTTACAATAAACAAATACAAGAAGAAGCAAGTGACTTATGAGCTTGATTTGAACATATTTTAAATGTGTTAAAAAAATGTTTTGAAAACCAATAATGAACATATATTTTGCCGATGTATAGCAAAATAAATTGCATGGAGGAATATAACAAAAACGACAATCAAGAAATCTTTTCAAAAAAGATTAGAGCAGGTAAAAGAACTTATTTCTTTGATGTAAAATCTACAAGAGGTAAAGATTATTTTATTACCATTACCGAAAGCAAAAAAAGCTTTGAAGATGGCAATTTTGTAAAACACAAGATTTTTCTTTACAAAGAAGATTTTAATAAATTTATGGAGGCATTGAATGAGACGGTAAATCACATAAAAACGGATTTAATGCCGGATTACAATTTTGATGAATTCAAGCACGATAATGTTGAAGCCTCAGAAACGAGAGAAATCCAATCTAGTTAGGATATAATTAAAGTTAAATAATTATATTTGCTAGGTCGATAAAAACAAAACAATTATAAACAACAATAAAACATGAAAAAACTATTTAAATCAATGTTTGTGATGGCGGCTCTGACCACATCTGTATTTTTCACATCTTGCGGCGATGATACCACTGATCCTGCCAAAGAATCTGTAGCTCCCACTTTAACAGTAAATGATGGTGTTGCTAGCACAACTGTGTCTTTATCGGTTGATACTATTTTCATCAAGACTTTAGCATCTGCTGATACAGACAGGAAGATCAAGAAATTAACCATCACGCGTGCAATTACTGGTCAAAGTACCAATACTATTAAAAGTGCTACTTACGATGCCAAAGACGTAATTTATACGCACAAAGATGTTATTGCTGGTGAAATTTTAATCAATGAAGGTGATGTTGTAACTTATACGGTAACTGTTGAAGATGACAAAGCAAAAACAACAACTAAGACTTTCACTGCAAAAGTTTCTAGTGTAGCTTTATCTCCACAAATTTTATTAGGAGCTCCTGGCAACAACACCAACTTATTCCGTTTCTTTGGAACTGCTGATGGATTCAGACAATATACAGCTGGAGCTACCGGAAATGACCAAGCTAGAAACAATTCTGCTAAAATTGATTTTGTTTATTTTTATAGCACTTCAGGCAGTGTTCTAAATGCAATTTATTCTCCTGATTATGCATTTGGAGCAGGTAATGGTTGGGATTCTGAAATCTCTACTTGGCCTACAAAAAACAAAACTTTATATAAGTTAACCACCTTAACATCTTCTGAATTTGATGCATTGCAAGGAAGTAGTTTTATAGCTGAGTTAGCTTTAATTGATTTTACATTAGGTACTCAAGATAGAGTTGCCAGTTTATCAGTTAACCAAGTTTTAGCATACATCAAGAAAGGTGACAACAAAAGAGGATTCATACTTGTAGGAGCTCCTGCTACCAACAACACGGGCCAAATCTTGTTTAAAGTTAAATCTGAATTATAATATTTATTAACATTCTTAAAAAGACCGCCTCATTTGAGGCGGTCTTTTTTATTTTTACACCATGAAGAAAATAGGAGTTTTTACATCTGGAGGTGATGCCCCCGGAATGAATGCTTGTGTGAGAGCTGTAGTTAGAACAGCCATTACCTCGAATGTAGAAGTTGTTGGAATTATGCAAGGCTATAAAGGAATGATTGAGGGAGGAGAAAACTTTGTACCTCTGAACTCGAGGTCGGTTGGAAATATTATCCAAAGAGGAGGAACAATTTTAAAATCATCGAGAAGCAAAGCTTTCATGACTACTGAAGGGAGAAAGCAAGCACATAAAAACTTAATGGCAGAAGGAATTGAAGGAATAATTTGCATAGGTGGCAATGGTACTTTTACTGGTGCAGAAATTTTTTTTAATGAGTTTGGTATTCCATCCATTGGCGCACCTGGCACCATTGATAATGATTTATATGGTACCGATTTAACCATTGGATTTGACACCGCTATTAATACTGCTGTTGATGCAATAGACAAAATAAGAGATACTGCTGATAGTCATGGCAGGGTGTTTTTTATAGAAGTGATGGGAAGAGACGCCGGCTTTATTGCCCTTGCTGCAACAATTGCTGGCGGAGCTGAGATGGTTATGCTGCCAGAAGTGAGAGAAGACCACCATAAACTCATTGATTTTTTTAGAAGTAGGCAACAAAGTAAAAAATCTTTTTCAATTGTGGTGGTTGCTGAAGGAAATTTTGAAGGAGGCGCAATGGCTATCTCGAGTTTGTTAAACAAAGAAATTCCTGGATTTGAATCGAGGGTAGTGATATTAGGTCATATCCAAAGAGGAGGCTCTCCAACTGCTTATGATAGGGTTCTAGCAACCAAGCTTGGGTATGGCGCTGTGAATGCATTATTGGCGGGTGAAAAGAATAAAATGGTGGGTTTATTAAATAACAAAATTGCACTTACCCCATTCATTGATTCAATAAACATGAAAAAAGACTTGAATGCAGATTTGTTGAATTTGATAAGTATTCTCAATAACTAACTTGAGAGAAAATTTATCCATTTGATATTTTTCCAATTTTTTGGGCTATGGCCAACTTAATTCTTCTCCATTTAAAAAGAAGAAAATCCTTTTTACTATATTTTTCTTGAATGCTCAATTTTTCTTTGAAAGCATCAACCTTAAATAGGTTACTCTTGCTGCCATTATGTACTCTGTAACTTGCGATATCTCTATTTAAGAATATTATTAATCTAGTAGATAATAAATGTAAAATTAGCTCAAAATCGAAAGCGAACTTGTAGTTTTCATCTGCAAATTTTTCTCTAAACAGATAGGCTACATTAAAGAAACAAGCTGGTTGGAATATATTTGGCAACATGCCATTTTTAACAACTTCTTGAAACCTTAATTGGCGGCCTTCACCTTCATGAAGCAAGATTCCGTTTTCATCGATGGTTTTGCATTTTCCATAATAAATAGAATACTCTTGGTTTACCCAATAGGCATTCAAAATACTTTCTACGGCATTTGGTTCAAGCAAATCATCAGCGTTTAAATAGGCAAGCAAAACACCTTTGCAATGTTTGAAACCAATATTCAATGCATTGGCCTGACCTTGATCTGGTTGAGATTGCCAATATTTTAATTGATGGCTATATTTTTCAATGATTTGTTTTGAACCATCTGTTGAACCTCCATCAATAATTATGTATTCTATGTTGGTATAAGTTTGAGCCAATACCGATTGAATGGTAGATTCAAGCCATTTAGCTTGGTTAAAAGAAGGCGTAATAATTGAAACTAGTGGCAACTCCATGTATATGTCAAATATACTAAAGAAAACCCAAATCCGATAATTCTTCTAGCTTTTTATATTTAGGGTTGAAGCTTGTGTGCCAATGGTGTAATAATTCTTTTTCTTTGGTTCTGATGATTACTTTTTTTGAAGCATGACAGTTTAACCAAAAAGCCTCATCCTCATCACCCCAAGTTTTATACTCTTCGTTAAGCCCGCCTAGCTCTAAAAAGGATTTTTTGTTACAAGCTAATAATCCTTTTCCACCCCATAACATCCATTCGCCATTTCCTGGGGCGTATGTGGCAGGTTTGTTTTTATACAAATAATAAACAATTGGGAACCAAAATCCACCTTTTTTGGTAAAGGACGAACACAATTGGACTAAATTTTTGGGTAAAGAGAAATCTGCATCACACAAGAAAATTAAATCGCAGGTAGCTTGTTTCACAGCGCGATTAAAAGCGAAAGCACGTGCAAAAGGATGAGGTTCGGAATTGAAAACAAGTTTACCCTTGAACCTAAGCGCTACTTGCTTTTTAAAATCATCGTGGTTAACAGAACCGCAATCAAAAATAGAAAGCTCTATCAGTTCTTGGTTCAAACAGTTATTTAAAGAAGGTAAAAAGTGTTGTAAAAATGTTTCTTGGCGGTTGTAAATGCCCACACAAATTGAAACGGAATGAGGTTTAATTTTAAAAGGAGTTTGTTCAATTAAATACCTAAATAAGCCAATTATGTCATTGGTTAAGGTAAACCAACCTAGCTTTCTTTGTGGCGATTTAAAAAGCCACCACAAGGGAAATTTAATCCAATTTGGAACATTGCGTTTCATGAGTTAAGCTAGGTAAATTTGATGCTTTTAACAGGTTCTACCCTACTCACCATTTTTACAGGAATTAACAAAATTAGCAGGCAAATAAAAAAACTAAGGAGGTTTACATAGACTATATCCATGAAGTTTAATTCAATTGGCACTTGGTTGAGGTAATAGGATTTTTGGTCTAACTTTACCCAACCAAATTTAGCTTGTAACAAAGCTAGCCCAACTCCCAATAAGTTTCCAAGTAGCAAGCCTTTAATGATTATGTTTGAAGCCATCCAAAGAAAAATATTACTAATTTGTTGATCGCTAGAGCCCATGGCTTTCAATAAACCAATCATTTGGGTGCGTTCTAGAATAAGGATAAGCAAGGCTGTAATCATATTAATGGCAGCCACAGATACCATCAATAATAAAATAATGACCACATTTAAATCGAGCAAACCAAGCCAATCAAATAAGGCAGGATACAAATCGAAGATACTGCTCAAACCCATGTTATAGGGAGTAATGTTAGCCAAATCATCTCTTACTTGAGAGGTTTCTGAGAATTGGTTCAAACCGATTTCATAGCCACTTATAAAATTACTAGGCCAATTGTTTAATTTTTGAACTTGGCGAATATCCACATAAGCATATAATTCATCTAATTCGCCCATACCGGTATCAAAAATTCCGCAAATTTTTAACTTGCGCACACGCGGAGGATCTTGAATAAAATATATATATAAATTATCGCCCAACTTAAAGTTTAACCTACGGGCTGTAATAGCCGAAATAATTACTTGTTGGGATGTGCTGCTATCTTTTAAATTGGGCAAATCACCTTCAATTAAATGTTGGGCAATAAAATCCCAATGGTATTCTTTGCCAACACCTTTTAAAACGATTCCCTCAAAAGATTCTTTGGTTTTAATAATTCCTGCTTTGGTGGCATAAGTTTGAAGGTGTTTAACCCCAACTCTTTTTTTTGCGAGGTACTCAAAAATGGTATCTCTTTCAATAGGTAAACTTTCAAAACTGTTGTTGAGGTCGAGGTGAGAAATTTGAATGGGGGAGCTAAAACCCACCAATTTATTGCGCACTTCATGCTGGTAGCCTTTAACAATTGCGTTGGCAAGAATCATAACCATTACACCAATGCATACAGCGGCAAGCGCTAAGTTGATAATCAACCTTGAAAATCCGCCTCCCTTTTCATTTCTTTGGAGCGGCTTTTGAGCCATTAATCTTTTTGCTATGAAAAAACTGAAATTCATTTTACGTTTCAAATATATACACTCGATTTGGCTTTTGTGCTTTTTCCTGTTCAACTTACCTATTTATGCTCAAATTATTGTTGGGGCATCGCAACCCAATTTGTATTTGGGCAACTTAAAAGGTAAAAAAGTAGGCTTAGTAGTGAACCAAACTTCGGTTGTGGGCAAGGAACATTTGGTAGATTTTTTGCTCAAAAATAAAATCAACATTACCTGCATTTTTGCTCCTGAACATGGTTTTAGAGGAGATCATTCGGCTGGGGAAAAAGTAAAAACCACGGTAGATTCAAAAACCAAATTACCTGTATTTTCCTTGTATGGCAATTACAAAAAGCCCAAGGAAGAGCAATTGAAGAATTTAGATGTCGTGGTTTTTGACATTCAGGACGTAGGGGCAAGATTTTATACTTATATCTCTACCTTACATTATATGATGGAAGCTTGCGCAGAGCAAAATAAAACTTTATTAATTTTGGATCGACCCAACCCTAATGGCCATTATGTTGATGGACCCATTTTAGATACAGCCTATAAATCGTTTGTTGGCATGCACCCAGTTCCTGTGGTTCATGGCTGTACCATTGGAGAATATGCGCAAATGATTAATGGTGAAGGTTGGCTTAAGAATGGCATTACATGTAAAATTATAGTTATTAAAGTAAAAAATTATTCACACCAATCTACCTATACATTACTGATAAAGCCCTCGCCAAACTTACCAACCATGAACAGTATTTATTTATACCCGAGTCTTTGTTTTTTTGAAGGCACTAATTATAGCATTGGAAGAGGAACCAATAAACCATTTGAAAGAGTTGGTAAACCTTTGTGCACCATAGGAACAGACACTTTTACTCCAAGAAATATACCTGGAGTGGCAGAAAATCCGCCGTTTGAGGGTAAGGCGTGCAAGGGAATTTTATTGAGTGATTATGGCCAAAACATTGCACCATTTGAAGGTAAAATAAACTTATATTGGCTAATCGACCTGTATAAAAACGATACAAATAAGGATAAATTTTTTACGCCTTTTTTTGAAAAATTAGCTGGGACTAATCTATTAAGGCAGCAAATTATGGAAGGCAAAACTGAGGATGAAATTAGAAAAACTTGGCAGTCAGGGCTGAAGAAATACAGGGCAACTCGCCATAAATATTTACTTTATTCAGATAAAGAATAAGCCATTTTACAGCATATTCATCATTTTCAGCACCTTCTCAACATCTTCAGGCGTATCAATACAATGGCTATCAAAGGCGGTTTGAACCAACTTGATTTTAAAGCCATTTTCTAACCAACGTAATTGCTCTAAACTCTCTGCCTGTTCCAATGCAGAAGGCTTCAATTGAGTGAGTTGTTTTAAAACATCTGCCCTGTATACATACATGCCCACATGACGAACGTATGGGTGGTTTTTGTGCCATTCTGTTTGGGGAACCCCTTTCATAAATGGGATCACCATTCTACTAAAAAACAAGGCCTCGTTCGAGGTATTCATCACTATTTTAACCTCACCACTATCGAAAAGAATATCATGGCTATCAACAGCAATCATTTGAGTGGCAAGTTCTGTATGGCCATCGCACACATCTGCCAATTGATTGATTTGTTCGGGATTGATAAACGGCTCATCCCCTTGAATATTTATCACATAGTCAAAAGATTTTCCATAATTCATTAAAGCTTCAAAACAACGATCGGTTCCACTTGGATGATCTTCTTTGGTTAACACCACCGTTGCCCCAAAAGAATGAGCATGTGCTACTATTCTTTGGTCGTCTGTAGCAATAATAACTTCGGTGAGTTTGGAGGCTAATTTTGCTTGTTCATAAACTCTTTGGAGCATACTTTTACCTTTAATTTCTATGAGTGGTTTGCCTGGATACCTGGTACTGGCATACCTAGCTGGAATAATTCCGATTATTTTCATGCAATAAATACTATCATACAACAAATATACAATAAACAAGGTTTGTATAGAAAGGTAACAATTTCTGATTTTTTAACTAATCTTGTACAATGTATAAATTATTGATTTGGTTTCTACTTTTCATTGCCTCTGCATCTATTGAGGCACAA
This sequence comes from Chitinophaga pinensis, assembly GCA_945875195.1. Classification (GTDB taxonomy): domain Bacteria; phylum Bacteroidota; class Bacteroidia; order UKL13-3; family UKL13-3; genus B1. The sequence continues at coordinate 8,553 of CAMCJW010000055.1, forward strand.
GTATATGAGAACAATACGTTTGACCAAAAAGTTCAAACTATTTTATTTGGCAAAACTGGCACCGACGATAGGTACCCAATTATTAATTTTAACTCCCAAGAAGTGCTTAAGTTGAGTTTTGATATATTGGGAAATCAAAATGAAAACTTACAGTATACTTTCATTCATTGCGATGCCAATTGGAAACCAACAAATTTGAACCAAAGTGAATATTTAAATGGGTTAACCTTCGACAATATTTCAAATTTTAGTTTTTCTACAAATACCTATTCAAAGTACGTTCATTATAATATTTACATTCCAAATGAGAATATGAAGCCAAGGATTTCGGGCAATTATATAGTAAAAGTATTTAGGAATTTTGATGAAGAAGATTTACTATTTACCCGGAGAATGTTGGTATTAAGCAACTCCACCCAAATTGAAGCTAGGGCAAGGCCAGCATCCTTAGCAGAATTTAGGTATAGCAAACAAGAGGTGAATTTTTTGGTTGAGGTGAACCCCAATATAGTGGTAAATCCAATGGAAGATGTGAAAGTGGTTTTGATGCAAAATAGCAGGTGGGACAATGCGATTACGGGATTAAAGCCGCAGTTTTTGTCGAATAATAAGTTAGATTATTCCTATTTGGATAAAACGCTTTTTAATGGAGGAAATGAATTTCGGTTTTTTGATATTCGTCAGCTCAGACAGTTCTCTACCAATGTAAGGAGTAAAAGAACAGATACCGTGGTGCATGTGATGTTAAACCTAGATGAAAGTAGAGGTGCCAATCAATATTTTACTTATATTGATTATAATGGAAAAAGGTTGATCCAAAATAAGGAAGGAAGTAACTCAGATATTGACGGTGATTATGCCTATGTAAACTTTTACTTATCTGCCGCGATGGGCGTTCCTCCAGATGCCGAAGTTTATGTTTTTGGCGAGTTTACAGATTGGCGTTTACAACCTCAATATAAAATGTATTACAATAAAAGTAGACAGCGGTATGATTTGGAAGTTCCAATGAAACAAGGCAGATTTGAGTATAGTTATGCCATAAAAAACGAAGATAAAAAACCAGATGAAACCGCCATAGAAGGGAATCATTCGGAGACAGAGAATGAATACATGGTATTGGTTTATACGCGAAATATAAGGTTGCATTATGATGAGTTAATTGGCGCAAAATTGTTCTATAGCATTACGCCTCCCTAGTTTAAGAAATAATACAGTAACCTAACAAAATTTATCAAAAATAGAAAAATATAGACTATATAAAAGCCAAATGAGGCTCATCAGGAGTATTATGAAAAAACACAGATTTTACAATTGGTTTTCAATGATTTGCTTAAGCATTTTACTTTTTTCTTGCGGAGAAAAAAAGGAGGAAATTCCAAGTGGATTTTTAATTACGGGAAAAATAGACAACGCTGCCGGTATTCAGCAAGTAAGTGTGCATGAAATTACGCCAAGTGGGCTAATACTACTAGACACTTCAAATTTGGATGTGGCAGGTAATTTTCAATTAAATGGGCATATCACAGAAAAAACTTTTTGTGTCGTAAGGTTTGCCAAAGGGGATGTGATTCTGCTATTAGACACCAATTCGCAACTTCCCTTAAATATTGATTTAAATAAAATTGAATCCTACACCATTGGGCAATCCAAAGAAAATGAGGAATTGAAGCAACTATATTTAATTAACAATAAATTTTTAAAAAGTAGTGAAACCATCAATGAACGATTTTCTGCCTATACAGATGCTACCTTAAACAACCAAGTTCAAGAAGAAATTAGGTTAGTCTTTGATAGTTTGCAAGACTCGCACAAAATTGCCATTCAAGAATATGTTGGAGCCCTAAAAAATTCTATGGTTCCCTATTTTGCTACAAGTTTTCTATTACCTGAGGCAGATTTGCGTTTTTTAAAATCCATTGATAATTCGCTTTACAGCAAATTTTCTAGCTCTAAATATGCCAACCAATTGCACCAGAAAATTGCTTTATTAGAGAAAACCGCAGAGGGAAATCCTGCCCCAGATATTGTTTTAAATGACCCATTTGGCAAAAAAGTTGCACTTTCATCCTTCATTGGGAAAGTGGTATTAGTAGATTTTTGGGCCAGCTGGTGTGCACCTTGCAGAAAAGAGAATCCAAAAAATGTGGCCTTATACCAAAAGTATAAAAATTCGGGATTTGAAATATTTGGTGTGAGTTTAGACGAAAACCGAGATGCTTGGATCAGTGCAATTAATAAAGACCAATTATTATGGACCCATGGTTCCGACCTTCAAAAATGGAACTCTCCTGTTGTAAATATTTATAACATTGATGCCATTCCTTATACAGTTTTGGTAGATAAAGAAGGCAAAATAATAAGTAAAAAATTGATAGGCAAAGATTTAGAGTTGAAACTCAAGGAAATATTTGGCTACTAGGGTAAGTACTTAACTTAATTTTAACATTATCATAACATTAGGATAAGTAAAATATCCCATTATTACATAAAATATAATACAAAAATGGAAAAGGCAGGAAAAATATTGGTTGTGGATGATGAATCGGATATTATTGAGTTTATTTCTTATAATTTAAAGAAAGAAGGTTACGAAGTCTTCACCGCGAGCAATGGAAAAGAAGCAATACCAATAGCTAAAAAGGTAAGGCCAGATTTAATTTTATTGGATGTAATGATGCCAATCATGGATGGCATAGAAACTTGCAAACTAATTAAGGCTGATCCAGATTTTGCCAAAACTTTTGTTGTATTTTTAACTGCTAGAGCAGAGGAATACTCAGAAATTGAAGGGTTTAATGTTGGAGCTGATGATTACATTGCAAAACCTATTAAGCCAAAGGTTTTACTTACCAGGTTAAACGCTATTCTAAGAAGAAAAGAAAAGGAAATGATAGCACCTGCAATTGCAGTAAAAGATCTAATTATTGATAGAGAATCATTTATGATTATAAGAGGAGATCAAAAAATTCAATTGGCTAAAAAAGAGTTTGAATTATTATTTTTGTTAGCCACCAAACCAGGTAAAGTGTTTACCAGAGAGTATATTTTAGAAAAAGTTTGGGGCGAAGAAGTAATGGTAGTAGATAGAACCATTGACGTTCACATCAGAAAAATAAGAGAGAAGATTGGCGATGATTACATCGGCACTGTAAAGGGAGTTGGATACAGATTTGAAGTATGATTAGAAACCCTAAACCCATAGATGTTGCATTTTTAATTTCCTTAATTCTTTCGGTAATTCTTGGATTGGTTTCATTTTTCATTGGTGAATGGGAATTCATCAATTCAATTATCATATTCACGCTATGCTTTGGATTATCCTTCTTTTTATTCTTTTATACCTTAGAGTTCTTTATTTATAGAAAAATAAAGCTCATTTATAAAACGATACATAGCCTAAAAACTCAAAAGTACGATGCGGTATTGGGCAATTTTGATTGGGATAAGGATCCAATTACCGAAATGAACAAAGAGGTAATTAAATGGGCCAGAGACAACAAAATTGAAATTGAGCAACTAAAGAAACTGGCAGATTTTAGGAAGGAGTTTTTAGGCAATGTTTCTCATGAGCTTAAAACACCCATATTTAATATACAAGGTTATATTCATACCTTGATAGATGGAGCGCTAGAAGACCCCCAAGTTAATACCCGATTTTTAGAAAAGGCAGCTAAAAGTGCTGATAGGTTAAGCGATTTAGTGGCTGATCTCTTATCCATTTCGCAGCTTGAAAGTGGAGAATTGACCATGGAAATGGAACGATTTGATATTACTTCCTTGGTTAAAGATGTGTACGAACAATTGAGCAATCAGAAGGTGCAACTGCTCATTAAAGAAGGCTGTAACGTGCCTTTTTACGTTTTTGCAGATAAATATAGGATCAGACAGGTATTGGTAAACCTTGTTTCAAATTCAATTAAATATGGCAAAGAGGAAGGCACAACAACCGCCGGATTCTACGATATGGATGAGAATATTTTGATAGAAATTGCTGATAATGGCGCTGGTATTGAACATGAGCACCTCAACAGGATATTTGAGCGTTTTTATAGAATAGACAAAAGCAGAAGTAGAGAAAGTCAGGAAGGTGGAACCGGTCTTGGGCTAGCCATTGTAAAACATATAATTGAAGCGCATCAACAAACATTAAATGTAAGGAGCAATATTGGAACAGGCACCACCTTTGGCTTTACGTTAAAAAAATCTACG
>CAMCJW010000056.1 GCA_945875195.1 Chitinophaga pinensis
TGTTCCAACTATTTTTAGTAATTACTATGCTTATGATGATGGCACCGCGGAAGGGGGTTATGGCGTAAGGAATAAAATAAATGTAGGAGCAAATTTGAAATTCAAACTGGAGGTTCCAGATTCAGTTGTAGGAGTTTATATTTTTCTGAACCAATCAGAAAAGGATGTGAGTACACAAAGGTTTAATATTAAGGTTTGGAAAAGCATTTCACCTCTGTTTGAGCCAGCTACCTCTGATGTAGTATTGTACAGTGAGGAGATTAAAAAGCCGCTATATACCAATCAAATCAATGGTTTTACGGCTTTCCGATTTACCAATGCCGTTGCTGTTAGCGACTCTTTTTATATAGGTTGGGATCAAACCAACGCCTATGTATTAAATGTTGGTTTAGATAAGAATTACCCTTTTGTTTTGAACCCAAACATGGCGTATAAAATGGATGGTAGGTGGTATCCTGCAGCAATTCCTGGTGCTTTGATGATTAGGCCAATTATGAAGCAATTTCTGGGAGTTGCAACTGGTGGAGTGAGTGAGCAAAAATTAGTGAAGTCTGATGATTTTAATTTGTATCCAAATCCAGCAAGTAATCAAATAACTGTTGATTTAAAAGATGCTGATTCATTTACCATTAAATTAATTGATTTAACAGGCAAAGAGCTTGCAAATTTGATTTCCACAGATGGAGTTATCCAATTACCCCAAGTTAGTTTTGGTGTTTATTTGATCCAAATTCAAAATACAAAATCGGGTCAAACCCATGTAAAGAAAATTATTATTCAGAATTAAATTTTAATATAAGATGGCAGATATAACTGTACAAGAATTGCATGAGCGCATGCAAAAGGGTGAAAAGTTAAACGTAATTGATGTGCGTGAGGAATACGAATACGAAGAGTTTAACATTGGAGCAAGATTAATACCGCTGGGCACCTTACCAGGATTGCTTGGTGAATTAGGTGATCTTAAAAATGAAGAGGTAATTGTTCATTGTAGGAGCGGGGCTCGCAGTAACAATGCCAAAATGTATATGATGAGTGAAGGCTTTACCAATGTTCGCAATTTGCTTGGCGGCATAATGGCTTGGCAATCTGAGATAAACGATTAGTATTTTCTCTTGAAAACGAGGGTTTCAATTTGCTTTTTTATTGGATTAATAGGAATAACTTTTTTTAATCTTTTTTGCCATTCTGTAAGTGGTGAAAAGGAGGTTTCGCCCTATTTAAATCACTCCGATACTGTGAGCTATGTGGGCAAAGAGGCCTGCAAAAATTGTCACCCAGCTATTTATAATAGTTTTATTGAAACAGGAATGGGGCAATCATTTGGTGCGGCCACCAAAGAAAAATCGGCAGCCCAATTCAAAGGCCATAAGCCCGTTTTTGATTCCATAAAAAATCTATACTATTATCCTCATTGGATAAAAGATAGCATGTACATTACTGAGTTTCGCTTAAAGGGGAAGGATACCATTTACCAGCGAACTGAGCGCGTTGATTATATTATTGGTTCAGGCCAACATACCAACTCTCATTTGAGTGTTATGAATGGATTTGTTTACCAACTGCCCTTGACTTGGTATGCTCAAAAACACAAATGGGATTTGCCTCCAGGTTTTGAAAAAGGTAGAAATGTTAGGTTTTCTAGAGCCATAGAAATGGAATGTATGAGTTGCCACAATGCCATGCCAACTATTGAAAAAGGTTCCATTAACAAGTTTGTTAAAATACCTGATGGCATTGATTGCGAGCGTTGCCATGGGCCCGGAGGTTTGCATGTTTATGATAAGCTTCAAGGTAATTTTGTAGATACTGCCCATCAAATAGATTATACCATCGTAAATCCAAGGAAGTTAAGTTGGGAACTGCAAATAGATGTTTGTCAAAGATGTCATTTGCAAGGAAATGCTATTTTAAAACCGGGTAAGCAATTTTCTGATTTTAAACCAGGGATGAAGTTGAGCAGCATGGTAGATGTGTTTCTACCAAAATACGAAGGCAGGGAAGATGAATTTATTATGGCATCTCACGCCCAAAGGTTGCAACAAAGTAAATGCTTTATTGAATCGAATAAGCTTGTTAAAAAGGATGAAAGCAAAAGCTTTGGTACATTGAACTTAACCTGTATTACTTGCCACAATCCTCATGTAAGTGTGAAGGTAACAGGTACTCAAATTTTTAATAATGCTTGTAAAAATTGTCATAACAGCGATGCTTGCACCGAATCCAAAGAGAAATTGAATTTGGTTCAAAACAACTGTGTTAGCTGCCACATGCCTAAAAGCGGTGCCATAGATATTCCACATGTAAGTGTGCACGATCATAAAATTAAAATACCGGTTGAACCAAAGAAGCTGAGCGACATTAAAAAATTTGTAGGAATCTATTGTGTAAATAATGTAAGCTTAAGCAATGAGGCAAAAGCTAAAGGTTATTTGGGATATTTTGAGAAATTTGAAGGGGAGGTAGGCTCTTTAGATTCTGCTAATTATTGGGTTCAAGATATAAAAGACCTGATTGTTCAAACTGAGATAAAAGTTCATTCGGCCTATTTAAATAATGATTGGTTGGAGGTGATTCATTTGGCTAAAAATGTTAGTGTAGCGAATGAAAATAATTATTGGACTTGCTATAGAATTGGGCAGGCTTATCAAAATACAAATGAATACCAATTGGCCCAAGTTTATTATGAAAAGGCTGTAAAATTGGCGCCTTATAACCTCGAATTTGAAAATAAATTGGCAATTATTTATTTGCTCCAAAACAAGTTCGAATTAGCTATTGCTCAGTTTAAAAATAGTTTACAACAGCAACCTAAGCAACAAGAGGCTTGGGTTAATTTGGGTTTTGCTTATGCCAATCTTAAAGAGAACAAATTGGCATTAGATTGTTATTCGCAAGCATTAAAACTGGATCCAGACCAACAACAAGCCTTGTTAAATAGAGCTGCCTTGTTTCATTTAGCGGGTGAAAAGCGGAAGGCAATTGTTGACCTAAACCAAATTTTACTCATTAATCCTGGGCAAGAACAGGTGAAATTATTATTGAAAGAAATTGAATCTGAATAATTTGTGGTTAAAGAATATTTGTTTAATGATGACTATTTCTGACATTCGTTCCAACTAATTATAATTATGGGAAAGGCAGAACAAGAGTTATTTAATGGAAAGAATATTCGTATTGGCATTTGGCTTACAATTCTTGTTTTTTGTTTTGTAGGGTTTAAAATATATTCAGATGTATTTAGTGAAAATGTATCACTCAAATATGCAGATTCAAACAGATACTTATTGGTGCATTCAGATAACGATATTCATAGTTTGTATGCCGAAATTGAAAAGGGATATTACCTGAATAATTTTGCTTCTTTTAAACGCATAGCTAATTTAATACAATTAAAAGATAAGCTAAAGCCAGGGCGTTATCTACTTAATAAGGGAATGAGCAATTTTGATTTGCTAAAAAAGTTAATCAACGGGAGGCAAGAACCAGTGGATATTGTGTTTAATTATGCAGAAAGATTGAGTGACCTTTCAGGTTTTTTTGGGCAAAATTTGGAACTAGATAGTAATAATTTGTTAGCGATGTTGCATGACTCTGCAGTCAGTAAAAAGTATGGATTTGATTCCTTAAATTTTATTGGAATGTTTATTCCTAATACTTATAATTTTTATTGGAATACAAAAAGTGCTGCATTTTTAGAAAGGATGAAAAAAGAGTACTCCAACTTTTGGACGGCTGATAGAATAGGCAAGGCCATGGCTTGTAAGCTAACACCACAACAGGTAAGTACTTTGGCAAGTATTGTTCAAAAAGAGAGTAATAAAAATGATGAGATGCCCATAGTGGCAGGTGTTTACCTAAATAGGTTGCGCTTAGGTATGCCATTACAGGCTGATCCAACCGTTATTTATGCATGGAATGACAGAAGTATTAAACGGGTTACAAATGTGCACACCAGCATTTTTTCTCCGTTCAATACCTATAAAAATATTGGTTTGCCACCAGGTCCAATTTGTGCACCAAGTATAAAAGCATTAAATGCAGTGCTTAATTATACACCACACAATTATTTGTATTTTTGTGCCCGTGAAGACTTGAGTGGCTATCACACATTTGCAGCTTCCTTTCAGCAACACCAGCAAAATGCAAAGCGTTACCAAATGGCCTTGAATGCCATGAATATCAGATAAATTAGTCTCTTCTACCTAGGTAAATTTGAAGGTAATATAACAATGTTGCAACAGAGGCAATAGCAGCAACTACGTATGTACTTGCAGCCCACTTTAAAGCATCTTTTGTCATTGGATATTCTTCTGGGCGCACAATATTTTTGGTTTCTAACCAAGCCAAAGCGCGGTTACTAGCATCAAATTCTACTGGTAATGTTATAAGCGAAAACACCGTAATGGTAGCAAACAAAATAATACCAATTAGCAATAAGGGTGGAAAAATATTAATCATAAGAATGCCACCGAGTAAAACCCATTGAACATATTTGGATGCTATACTAACTGCGGGCACCACACTTGACCTAAACTTAAGCCAAACATAAGCTTTTGCATGTTGCACTGCGTGACCACACTCATGCGCGGCAACCGCTGCTGAAATCACGCTTCTACCATAAAATACATCGTGACTTAAATTTACTGTTCTACTTTCTGGATTGTAATGGTCGGATAGTTCACCCTCAGTACTTAAAATTTGAACATCATAAATACCATTGTCGTTTAACATCATTTTTGCTATTTCAGCACCCGTTAAATGATTGGCTAAACCTACTTCTGAATATTGTTTAACTTTTGATTTGAATTTCCAACTCACATAAAAACTAAGTAACATTGGAATAATAATATAGAACAACATAATTTTAATATTTTAGCTTGATTTTGCAATTAGCGTACCAATCGAAAAATTATTACCAGTATGGCAAAAATAAACATCAATATGCTAATTCTGTTAATTCCATGCATAACTTTTAGGTTAAAGGATGACGGATTGTCAGTTTCGTTTTTTTTCCAAAACGCAATGTAATAAAGTATCTTTTTCCACATAATATTACAAAATTAAGCATTTTAATTAGATGTAAACTATTTGGTTTTTAGTTTGTGTAAAAAATATTTTTAGACTAATCTAAAAATTGTATATTTGTTGCATGTATTCATTTACAGAAGAAAACTATTTAAAAGCTATATACAAGCTTCAGGAGCAATCGAGCGAAGCTATCAACACCAATGCAATTGCAATTTCCATTCAAACAAAAGCGGCAAGTGTAACTGATATGATTAAAAAATTATCGGAAAAGAAGCTATTGGAATACGAGAAATATAAAGGAGTAGTTTTAACCGAATTGGGTAAAAAGGTTGCGATTGAAACAGTTAGAAAGCACAGGTTATGGGAGACTTTTTTGCATAATAAATTAAATTTTACTTGGGATGCGGTACATGATATTGCCGAACAATTAGAGCATATTCAATCGCAAGAACTCATAGATAAATTGGATGATTTTTTGGGTTTCCCTTCACATGATCCACACGGCGATCCAATTCCGGGTAAGAATGGAGAAATAAAGGAAAGTAATTTTGTTATTTTAAGTGAATTGATGGAAGGTGAAACTGGAATTATTAGCGGAGTAGTTAACCACAGTTCTTTATTTTTAAAACACTTGGAGAGCAATGAGCTTATTTTGGGTAAGCGAATAATGGTGGAAGAAGTAGTTGCTTTCGACAATTCATTTCAAGTTAAAATAGAAGGAAAAAAAATATTGCAGTTAAGCAATGAGGTGGCAAGAAATATCCTTGTTAAAAAAATGAAATAACATGGCAAAGCACTCCGATAAATCATTAAGTGAAGTTCATGAATCAGTAGACGCTACTCAACAAAAAGGTAGGTTCAAAACGCTTTTAGCCTTTGCTGGACCAGCCTACCTTGTGAGTGTTGGGTACATGGATCCTGGCAATTGGGCAACCGATATAGCTGGTGGTAGTAGGTTTGGTTATACCTTAATTTGGATTTTGTTATTAAGTAATTGGGTGGCCATTTTATTGCAAAGTTTGGCAGCACGTTTAGGAATTGTTAAAGGCTTAGATTTGGCTCAAGCAAGCAGGCAACAATATCCTAGTTGGGTAAATTTTTCATTGTATGTTTTAGCTGAAATTGCTATTGCTGCAACAGATTTAGCAGAAATTATAGGAATGGCTATCGGTTTGAACCTATTATTTGATTTACCTATGTTATATGGGGTAATGATAACAGTATTGGATACATTTTTACTGTTGTTTCTAATTAATAAAGGAATAAGAAAAATTGAACTTTTTATCATAAGTCTGGTTAGTATTATTGGGTTATCTTTTTTTGCGGAAATGTTAATTGTTAAACCAGATTTGCCTGGCATCATGAAAGGATTTATACCTTCCTCATTAACTGGTGAATCACTCTATATTGCCATTGGCATTATTGGTGCTACGGTAATGCCACATAATCTTTACCTGCATTCTTCATTGGTTCAAACCAGAAGAATTAAAAGAGATGATGCAGGTATTAGGAAGGCCATACGATTTAATTTCTTTGATTCTGCCATTGCTTTAAATGCTGCGTTTTTTGTAAATGCTGCTATATTAATATTAGCCGCTGCAGCTTTTCATCACAATGGCTATAATGAAGTTGCCGATATTTCGGATGCACATCATTTGCTCACAGGTATTTTTGGCACTTTGGCTCCAGCATTATTTGCCATTGCCTTAATTGCGGCCGGGCAATCTTCTACCATTACCGGAACTTTAGCAGGGCAAATTGTAATGGAAGGCTATTTAAATTTAAGAATTAGTCCTTGGATTAGGCGATTAATTACACGCTTAATTGCTGTTACTCCAGCTGTAGTTACGATACTTTATTTTGGAGAAGAACAATTGGGAGAGTTGCTGATATTTAGTCAGGTTATATTGAGTTTACAATTGGGTTTTGCCATTATTCCATTGATTCATTTTACAGGCAATGTAGAAATAATGGGTAAATTTAAAAATCCAAATTGGGTTAAAGTATTGGCATGGTTGTCTGCCATTGTGATTATAGGTTTGAACATTAAATTGGTAAGTGAAGAAGTTAGTTCGTTTCTTGAAACCAGTTATGCGGACTCTTTTTGGTTGAAGAGTTTAATATTTACGGGCTTATTTTTTACTGCTATCTTATTACTTTATGTTTTAATTTCTCCCTTAATATTTGAACAAAAATCGAAGGTATTGGTACCACACCTTCCATTGAAAAAATTGAGTATAGGCAAGCCCAAGAAATTTACTAAAATTGCAATTACGGTTGACTTTAGTTTGCAAGATGAGGCAAGTATTCAACATGCATTGAGTTTAGGAGATAAAAATACTTTATATTACTTAATTCATATAGTTGAATCGGCTGCAGCCAAAAGGCATGGAGAAGAGGTGATGGATATTGAGTCAATGCAAGATTTACTTTGGATTCAATCTTATGCCAGCGATTTAAATACCAAAGGAATTCACGTTCAGTATAAATTAGGATATGGAAACAGGGCAAGTAATATTGCACAAATGGTAACTGAGTTAAATGTAGAATTATTGGTAATGGGGGCTCATGGTCATGAAGGATTGAAAGATATTATTTTTGGTTCAACAGTAAATTCGGTTCGACATAAAGTTAAAATCCCAATATTAGTTGTAAGGTAGTATGAAATTGATTTATAAAGTTGGCCATCAAAAGAGCTATTGCATTACGGTTGGTGAAAAAGACACTGCCAGTTTTGATAGTGGAGAGGTACATCCAATTTATGCAACCTTTTCGTTGGGAAGAGATGCGGAATGGTGTTGCAGGTTGTTTGTTTTAGATATGAAAGAAGACGATGAAGAAGGAATTGGAACCTTTTTAAATATTCAGCATGTTGGTGCGGCGTTAATTGGTTCAGAAGTAGAATTTATTGCCACAATTATAAAAATTGAAGGTCATGAGGTAATATGTAGTTTTGAGGCAAAAGTAGGAGATAGGCTTATTGCCAAGGGCGAGCAAGGACAGAAGATTTTGAAAAAAGAAAAATTAGCGCGACTATTTAATCATTTATCCTCTACTAATGATTAATTTCGCAATCCTTTTTGAGGAAAGGGGTACAGATGGCAAAACAAATTAAGCACAAAGAAATTAATATTATCAATAAGAAGGCGGGCTTTGAATTTATACTGACCCAAAAGTTTGTTGCAGGTTTGCAAATAACTGGTACGGAAGTAAAATCAATTCGCTTAGGAAATGCGGGTATAGCAGAGGCTTATTGTTTTTTTAAAGGCGAGGAATTGTTTATTAAGGGAATGAACATTGGCACTTTTAAGCAAGGAAGTCATTTCAACCATGAACCATTTAGGTTAAGAAAGTTGTTATTGAAGAAAAAGGAATTAGATAAGTTAAGGATAAAGGCAGCTGAAAAAGGATTTGGAATAGTACCTGTTAAGTTATTTGAATCGGAGCGCGGATTTATTAAATTAGAGATAGCCATTGGCCAAGGAAAGAAATCTTTTGATAAAAGAGAAACCATCAAAGAAAGAGACGTAGAAAGAAGTTTAAGAAGAGTAGAGTCGTAACAAAAAAAATCCCGATTTGACTTGCAAACCGGGATTTAAATAGAATTGGTTTTAACTAAAATACAAAACCTAAACGAACACCACCAGTAGAAACACCGAATAACTCACTTCCACTTGATTTTTGAATTTTTGTAGTAACAGCATTTGCTGAAGAACTCGCTTTAATAACTGTTTCGCCTTCACTTGTTGAGCTCATGCTAAATAAGCCAAGACCAAATTCTGCACCAATAAATACACCATCTGCGATGTAATAATCAGCACCCATCATTAAGCCAAGTGATAAGCCAAAAGTAGATCCATCTGTAGATTTGTAATTTGCACCATCAATAATTGAATTAGGAGTTGGAGCGCTAGTAGCGGAGTTTGTTGCTTCAGTAGAAGCTTTTCCACCTAAGCTAATTCCTAATTGTGCACCAGCATAAGGCGATAACTTTTCAGTACCTTCAAAGTGCATTTCATAACCAGGAGTTAAAGTTAAACCTAAACCTGATTTTACAGTAACGTCTGATACAACATCTGAAGTTCCGCTCTTAACAGATTTTTTATCTGTGGTAGAACCTAAACCGAAACGAACTCTTACAGCAGAGTTATCAGATAAAAAATAACGTAGGCGCAATTCTGCAGGTAAATTGTAATTAACAGCTGCAGTACCAGTTTGAAAATTTAAATTAACCTCAGCTGTTTTGTTTCCAGCCGAAGGCTTTTGTGCGAATGCAATAGAACCTGCTAATGCGAACGCTGCTACAAGTAGTGTTTTTTTCATACAAATGTTTTTTGTTTGGTATCACAAATTTAAACAGATAAAATATTGCATTGTCAAGCCTGTTTTTAAATGGAAAATGTGGGTAATATTTTATTTAAGACAAATTATGCTTAAATCACTAATAATCAGTATGCTTTTTTTTTGTTCACTTTACAGAAGTTGATAACTATTTAAAATTTTACCAAGCTTGGGTGCCGATTAAAGGAACAAATCGGAACTGATTTAATTCAATATCTTCCAAACTTCCATCAACTTTCTTGATGATAGTGTGCATCGTTTGCACCTTGTTATCGCCAACAGGAATAATTAATGTGCCACCAATTTTTAGTTGATCAATTAAATTTTGAGGAACTTTTGGTGCACCTGCCGTAACAATTATTTTATTAAATGGTGCTGCACTTTCATATCCTTTTGAACCATCTCCTAGAATAAATTCGCCTTTGTAATTGAGGCTATACAGTAGTCGTCTGGTTTTTTCAAAAAGTTTTTCTTGCCTTTCAATACTAATAAGCTTAGCACCCATTTCAATCAGAATTGCTGCTTGATAACCCGAGCCAGTTCCTATTTCTAATATTTTATCATTGGGTTCAATATGTAACAACTGTGTTTGATAGGCAACAGTATAAGGTTGAGAAATTGTTTGTCCTTCACCAATAGGAAACGCTTTGTCTTGGTAAGCATGAGAACGAAAATCTTTATGGATAAAAAGATGGCGAGGAACTTTATGAATTGCCTCTAAGACCTTTTCATCTATTATTCCTTTTTCACGGAGTTCTTTTACTAGCAGTCTTCTCGCGCCTTTATCTTTATAGGTATCTTGTTCTTGTATCACATTTGCAATAAAAGTATAAAGCAGCTAAAAATAGCACGAGGCAGTATTTATTTTCTCAACACAAGCAGGCTAATTGAAAATTAAACTGAGCAACTCATACTGAATCTATAGAACAGGATGCATGAATATTTGGATATTGATTTATAGTGTATGTTTTTTATGATAAGGACTAGGATGTTTGTTTAAATCTATTCGGCTAATGTCGCAATTAATAAATAACGGCCGAATACATTTGTGTTGTCAAATAAAAATAAAAGGATGATCAATATCGGCATCGTTGGAGCCAACGAAACCAGTAAGCGGCACATTGAAAAGCTGCTTGAACTCAAAGAGTTCAAGCTGGTTGGATTTTATGACCACGATATTGAAAGTTCCAATATTGTTGAGGAAAAATACAATATTCCTCGATTCGAAAACTACCAGGATTTAATTAGGCAAGTAGATGCAGTAGATATTTTAACACCAGTTGGATCCCATTATCAATTTGCCTCAAATGCAATAAGAAGTTGCCGACATGTTTTTGTAAAACAAGTATTGAGTGAAAATTTAGAGGAGGCAAAGGAGTTGAATAAGTTGGCCGATGAAGCAAATATTCAGCTATACGTTTCGCATCACGAAAAATTCCATCCTAATTATCAAATGTTGAAGAGGCTTTTGGATCAGCCATTTTATATTGAAAGCGCAAGGTTTGATCCCAACATTATTAATTACAGCCAGGAAAACATGGTATTTGATATGCTTTTACACGAACTAGAGCTCATTCTAAATTTGGTAAAGGCAAATGTAAAAAAGGTTAGAGCCACCGGAGCCTGTTTGCACCACGCACATGCTGATTTCATTAATGTACGCATTGAGTTCGATAATGGCTGCGTACTGAACATGGTATGTGGCAATTTTGAATCTGAGCAAAAGAATGCCATCCGTTTTTTTCAAAAGAACAGGACTTACAATTTGAACCTAGATAATTTTAAAATCTCCATGCTGAATTCTTCGGTTCCAGATAACATTGAACATGAATTGAATACAGCCAAGAGCAAAAACGTATCTGATATGATTAAGCGAGAGTTAACGTTTTTTGCAGATGCCATCTCCAATCAATCCTTGAATTTAAGGACTCATTATGATAACTATCAAACATTAGAGGTGGCTCATGAGATAATTGATAAGTTAAATATCAATAAAAGATAATACTTTTGCGGTTCGAACGTTAAAGTTTTCTGATGCCAAAAAGTATTTACTGCTTCTTATTATTAGCTGCTATAGTGCTATCTTCCTGCAAACAAAAGGAGGTGATGGTTCCATCTTATTTGCACCTAAATACCAGTCAGTTAGTTACTAAAGCTGATAAATCGCAAGGCTATCCTTCAGCAAAAATTGATGATTATTATGTTTTCAGCAATGGTGAAACCAGAGGTGTATTGGCAGTTAATTCAACCATGCCACTTCAAAATATAGGCAAAACTAGGATTATTATTTCACCGGGAATAAAGTACAATGGAATGACAGAACAAAGGGCCATTTACCCAATGTTTAATTTTTACCAAAAGGAAATAGATTTAGCAGCGGAAAGAGTGGATACGGTAAAGCCTATTTTTACTTATGTTGAAAATACGGTATTTCCAATTATAGAAGATTATGATAAAAATGGTTTGGAATTTGAGTACAATCCACAATTCAAACAAATTGGAGATACCATTGTAAAGGATAATTCTAGCGGAGCATGGTTGCCAGGTAATTACTCTGGAAGGATTGAATTGAAAAGTGCAGTTGCAGGTTCATTTCTTGAAATTTATTCCAAAGTATTTTCTGACTGGCCTTTGTTTACCCCTTTTTTTTTAGAACTTGATTATAAGGGCAATATTCCTATCATTATAGGGTTATACGCAACTAATAAAAATTTAGAAACAACAAGGGTTAGGATGTTTATTGCCAATCCAAAGACTAATTGGAATAAATTGTACTTAGATTTGCAACCCGAAATTAGTAATAGGGGTGCCAACATGCAATATCGGTTATTTTTCACTTTTTCACCAGAAGGAGTTGCTAATCCTGAAGCATGGATTGACAATGTTAAAGTAGTTTATCTTGATTAAGCGCAGACATCTTCATACCTTCTTTTTTGCAATCTTCGATGGTATTTCGGGAGGAATTAGCTGGGCCTTGTTTTTTAGTTATAGAAAATACATCATTGAATCAGATAAATTTGGTTATCAAATTCCGGTTGAATTAGACAAAAATTTTTATTATGCCCTCATTTTTATACCAATTTATTGGGTATTGTTGTATTTTTTGGCAGGACAGTATAAAGATGTTTGGAGAAAATCTCGGATCAATGAAATTTCAAAAACATTTACCATAACAGTAATTGGGGTAGTTTTACTCTTTTTCGCGCTTTTATTGGATGATGAGGTTAAGTCTTACCAATCCTATTATAAAAGCATACTAGCACTTTTTGCATTAAATTTCGGCTTTACCATTTTTTTTAGGTTAATCACCGCTTCCTATA
>CAMCJW010000057.1 GCA_945875195.1 Chitinophaga pinensis
GAAGGAAACTACAAAATTATACATCGGTTTGAGAGTTCTAGCCATTACTAAAAGCAAACTTATAAAGGTTGCCAAAGAACAAGGCTTAACCCTCGCAACTTATCTAAGAATTAAAATAAATAAAGAGTTGAATGAAAAACAAAAGTAAAATATCAGGTGAATTAGTATTGATTCAACAAAGAAAAGTTTCAGACAAGTATTTAAAAGCGTGGTTTAACGCAACTTTTTATCCCAGTCAAGTAATCTTACCTAAATCAAAAGATAATGCGCCAAAACGCGCTATAATCGCCCCTAGACCAAAAACACCACTAACAATTAAACAAACATTAAATTCATTTATAAAAAAACAATATGACAAGCAAAACAGATTTAGCTAAAATTTATGCAGCAGCAAACAAACAAGAACGTATTCTCTGCGTGCGCAGGATATTGCTTTTGCCTACCTTTTTCACTTACGACAAATTTAAAAAAAAAGCCAGCAGCCAGATGCCAGCAGCCAGCAATTTTTTTCCCTATCTTACATAAATGGAACAAAATGAAAAAACACACAACCTCGAAACAGGACGTTTAGGGGAAGATTTAGCCTGCCAATTTTTGGAACGACAAGGCTATCAAATTATGGCCAAAAATTATGTAGCCGGAAAGGTTGAAATTGACCTTGTATGTAAGAAAAACAAGCTATGGATATTTGTGGAAGTGAAGAGCAGATTCAATGCCTTGGTTCAACCCGAAATGGCTGTTGATTTTGCCAAACAACGCAATATGGCAAGAGGGGCAAGCAGCTATTTACACAAAAATAATATCACCGATCCAATACGATTTGATATCATTGCCATTAATTTTTTCAATGGAAAAGTAGATATTGCACACTTCGAAGATGCATTTTATCCAGTATTCTATAAATAGTTTTAAACATGAAAAATTACTTTCACCAATCACAACCTTTTGTGGTGCCTACTACAGATGGAAAATTAATAGAAGAGCACCTTGGATTAGCTAGCAATGGCGAATCTCGGTTTAGTGTTGCGCACATGGTTGCGCCTCCAGGTTGGTGTGAGCCTCACCAAACTCCCCAATTTGATGAGGTTACCATTGTGATTAGCGGAAAAAAACAAATTGAAATTGATGGAGAACTGATTATACTATCTGCCGGAGAATCTCTATTTACCAAAGCTGGAAGCAGAATAAAATACAGTAACCCTTTCGAGGAACCTGCAAATTATTGGAGCATTTGTATGCCTGCTTTTTCTATTGATGCAGTTAACAGAGAAGAATAAAAGTGGCTTTTCAATGAACATCGAAAAACAACTGTCGGTTGAACATTCAAAAAAAAATGCCCAATTAATTGTAGATTATATTGGTGATGACCCCATTTTGTTTAAAGAACTAATTGATGTTTTTGCCAAAGGTGATATTCGCTTAACGCAAAGAGGTTCGTGGCCGCTGAGTTTGATTGCCGAGGCATATCCAGCATTGGTAAAAAAACACATTGGCTTTCTCATTCAATTATTAGATAAACCTCTTCATGTTGCAGTAAAAAGAAATGTGCTCAGGTTATTTCAAACAGTTGATATTCCAAAAAAAGAAATGGGCCCACTCGCTGATAAATGTTTTACTTATTTACAAAGTAGGTCTGAACCAATAGCCGTTAAAGCATTTGCGATGACGGTACTTTATAAAATATGTTTAAAGGAACCCGACCTAAAAAACGAACTTATCCCAATCCTCGAAGACATGCTCCCATTCTCTCAATCAGGCATCCTAGCCCGCGCCCAAAAAACACTCAAACAACTTAAGAAAATTCCCAACTAAAAACATACTAACTCTTAATTCTTAACTCTTACCTCTTAACTCATATCTCCCACCTACGCTATGCCTTCGGCGGGCAAAGCATACTTTATACTTAAAACTTCGTACTTAAAACTTCCCAATGAACAAATACCTCTACGGAATCGATTTTGGAACATCAAATTCTGCGTTATCTATTTTTGATGAGGCGAAGAATGAAATTGTTGAAACCATCACCATACCTTCCATTTTATATTTTCCAAAAGAGTTGGATCAAACCGATGAAATAACCTACACTGTTGGTAAGCACGCAATTCAAGAATACGTAAATGATGGCATGGAAGGCAGGTTTATGAAATCAATTAAACGGGTGCTTCCTCGAAGTAGTTTCATTGATACACGTGTTGGTTCTCATAAATTAACTGCGGCAAATTTGGTAACTTTTATTATCAAAGATCTCAAACAAAAGGCCGATACATTGATAGGGGAGGATTGCAAAAAAGCCATCTTTGGTCGGCCCGTATTTTTCGACGACGATGATGCCAGTAAAGATGAATTAGCGCACAAGCGATTGAGGTTAGCAGCTGAAAAAGCAGGCTTTGAGCAAATTGCATTTCAGTTTGAACCCATTGGTGCTGCCTTTGCTTATGAGCAAAGTATAAAGCAAAAAGAAAGGGTGCTGGTGGCAGATTTAGGTGGAGGTACAACTGATTTTACCTTTATAGAACTCAATCCAAAACGAAATGAAAAGAAGGATAGGAGAGAGGATATTTTTGCAACAGGAGGAATCTATATTGGTGGCGATAGTTTTGATGCTGCATTCATGTATCAACAAGGCACACCTCATTTTGGTAGGGGTGTATTGTATGAATCTAGTCCGGGTAAAATGCTCGATTTACCGCTTTCTTTTTTCACCAATATTTGCTCTTGGGAAAAAATGAACTTCTTTAACGGACAAAAAATAAAAAACGATTTAGGAATGTATTTTTACCTAAGCAAAAACAATCCTAAATTTAAAAATCTTCTTACCCTAACAGAGCATAATCTTGGCTACTCCGTATTTCAAGCCATTGAAAAAACCAAGGTTGAATTGTCTAATTCATTGCAATCAACATTTCAATACAAGCAGCTTGGCATTGAAATCTGCGACCGCATTAATTTGGAATCATACAACCAAATAATCGAAAAAGACTTAAACAAGATAAGCCAATACCTAGATACATTTTTGGTTCAACACCAAATAAAAACATCAGATATCAATAGCCTATTTTTAACAGGAGGTACCTCATTGGTTCAAGGCGTTCAACAATTATTTAAGCAAAAATTCCCTAACACTCCTATAAATTCTGGCGATAATTTCATCAGCGTTGCAAAAGGATTAGCCTATAGTGGTTATTTGTTTGATGAATTATAAAGAAAAATCATTCATCTTCGTAATCAATTAAATAACCATGAAAATAAAGACTATTCAATTTGTAATTGCTTGCTTGCCTTTTCTTTTTGCATGTGGCAACGGTTCAAACAAAACAATAAACAACAAAGCACAAGATAACCAAAAGGTAATCATTGCAACCATACTAGATTCATTTAATGTAGCTGCTGCCAATGCCGATTACGAAAGGTACTTTGCCTATTATGCCGATGATGCAATTTTTATTGGCACCGATGCCACTGAGCGTTGGAATAAAAGTGAATTCATGGTTTGGGCAAAACCTTTTTTTGATAAAAAACGCACTTGGAATTTTTCAGCCCTTCAACGAAATGTTTATTTAAGTGAAGATGGCAATATGGCTTGGTTCGATGAACTCCTTAGTACCCAAATGAAAATCTGCCGAGGCTCTGGCGTCCTCATTAAACAAAATCAAATCTGGAAAATCCAACAATACGTGCTCTCCACCACAATCCCCAACAACATCATCGACACCATAGTTGCCCTAAAATCTCCCCTAGAAACCCCACTCATCCAAGAACTCCAAAAGTCCCCCTCACGCTGAGCCTGTCGAAGGGCCTCCAACCCCAACCTTCAGGTTGGGGATACCACGCAACCACCACGATCATCCTCATGTTAAAACCACCGCGTCATCCTGAGCCTGTCGAAGGGCCTCCAACCCTAACCTTCAGGTTGGGGAACCCTCACAACCACCGCGTCATCCTGAGCCTGCCGAAGGGCCTCAATACCCATACTTCCCCTTCCACCTGGCCTTTAAAAAATTGCGCTGCTCCAACTCTCTTGCATTATTGCCCGGCTCATAAAATTTTCTGCCTATTAAATTATCAGGCATAAACTCTAATTCCACAAAATTATTTTCATACACATGTGCATAAGCATAATCTTTGCCATAATTTAACTCCTTCATTAGCTTGGTTGGTGCATTGCGCAAATGTAAGGGTATAGCCAAATTACCTGTTTTATTAACCACTTCCATGGCTTCATTAATAGCCATATATGAGGCATTGCTTTTAACAGAGGTAGCCAAGTAAATGGCACATTGCGATAAAATGATTCTGCTTTCTGGCATGCCAATTTTATGAACGGCATCAAAACAATTGCTCGCTATTAGTAAAGCATTAGGGTTGGCATTGCCAATGTCCTCGCTAGATAAAATCAACATCCTTCTTGCAATAAACTCAACCGATTCTCCTCCACTCAACATGCGCGCCAACCAATACACAGCTGCGTTTGGATCACTGCCTCTTATAGATTTGATGAAAGCAGATATTACATTATAATGTTCCTCACCGCCTTTATCGTACTTGGTGGTCTTCTTTTGCAATATTTTCCCTACAAAGTCATTGGTAATAATTATTTCGGTTTGATCCGACGCTTGACTCACCAGTAATTCCAATAGGTTCAGCAGTTTTCTGCCATCACCTTCACTGTGCTGAATGAGCAATTCGCTTTCCTTTAATTGAATGTTAAATTGCTTCAAATAGTCATCCTTGGCAATGGCTTGTGCCATTAATCCCAGTAACTCATCCTTACTCAATTCATTCAAAACATATACTTGCGACCTGCTCAAAAGTGCGTTGTTTACCTCAAAGCTTGGGTTTTCTGTGGTGGCTCCAATGAGTACTATGGTACCATTTTCAACTGCACCCAATAATGCATCTTGCTGACTTTTATTGAACCGATGAATTTCATCTAAAAACAATAATACCTTACCAATTTTCTTTGCTTCTTCAATTACTTTTCTCACCTCTGCCACACCTGCTTGTATAGCACTCAAATAATAAAAATTTAATCCCAGTTCATTGCCAATAATTCTTGCTAATGTGGTTTTACCAACACCTGGTGGGCCCCAAAAAATCATGGAAGGAATATTTTTGCTTTGTATGGCTTGGTATACTGGCGCACCAGGTGCCAATAAATGTTGCTGACCAATCATATCATCCACAGATTGTGGTCTAACACGCTCTGCTAGAGGTTTTAATGGAGTTAAAATTTGCATAATATAGCCTCAAAAAAAGAATTGCTTATCTTTGCTAAGGTAATGCAAAAAAAGATTTCACTTATTTACTTTTTTCTGACCATTCTTTTTGTGGCCAGTTTGCATGCGCAATCCAATATTCCAATGGATACCGCTTCCAATGCGCCCACCTTATTTTACCAAGAAGGAAAGGCCAGCTATTATTCCAATAGTTTGCATGGGCGCAGAACTGCAAGTGGAGAAAAATACAACAAGAAAAAACTAACTGCAGCCCACCTTACTTTACCTCTTGGCACTCGTGTAAAAGTAACCAATAAAAAAACAGGTAAATGGGTCATTGTAACTATTAACGATAGAGGTCCCTATTCTAAAAAGTACATCATAGATCTTTCCTACAGAGCGGCCAAACACCTTTGTATGACCCAAGGCAGCGGTTATGCAAGGATTGTAATTGAAGAGCAACCTAAAAAAGACCAGCCTTGGCCGCAAAAGCATGTACCCGAGCCAGCGGGACAAGGGTTACAGAAATAGGAAAAGGATATTAGAGGTTATCTAATAATATCTGGATAGATTCATCTAAGATTAAGTTGCTATCCTCAGGGTTGGTTTCCTTCAATTTGGCTTTTTGAGCCTCGCGGTCCTTCTTTTTATTTTCACCAATTTCAAGTTCCGTTTTATACTTACTTTCATTCAAAGTAATGTATTTTTTATCCTTCATTTCTTTCATCGATTGGATGTCTTCATTCAGGAATTTATAGCCAACAGAATTTAACATTCTTTGGTCATGCTTTTCTTTCAATACAGTTAAGTTAGTTTTAGTAAGGTTTAATTTATAAAAACTCTGTGCTGGTATTTCATCATAAGGTAAGGCAAATTCACTTGCAGCTTCACCAAACTCTTTATCAGAGTATATACTAGGAAATTCAATATCAGGAACTACCCCCTTAAACTGAGTACTCCCTCCAGAAATGCGATAGAATTTAGCAATGGTTAATTTAACCTGACCCAATTTTTTGCCATCAATGTTTACGAAACTGTTCAAGTCAAGTAAATTCTGAACCGTTCCTTTACCATAGGTTGTTTCACCAATCACCAAACCTCTTTCGTAATCTTGAACAGCTGCCGCAAATATCTCCGAAGCCGATGCGCTAAATCTATTCACAAGCACCGTCATTGGCCCATCCCAAGTAATGGTTTCATCTTCATCTTCCTCTGCTTTGGTAATACCAAAATGATCTTTTACCGCTACAACCGGACCTTTCTTAATAAATAATCCTGTTAATTCTACTGCTTCTTGTAAACTACCTCCACCATTGTTTCTAAGGTCGATAACTAAAGCGCTGATAGTATCTTTTTTAAGTTCGTTGATTAATTTCTTTACATCTCTGGTGGTGCTTTTATAGTTTTTATCTCCTCTTTGTAAAGCTGCAACATCAAGGTAAAATGTGGGTAATACAATTACGCCAACCTTGGTTCTTTTGCCATCACGCTCAACAATTTTTACACTACTCTTAGCTCCTTGATCTTCCAAAACAATTTTATCTCTTACTATTTCTATAATTTTTGATTTGTTATTTACTGCATCAGTTGAAATAACTTCTAGTCTTACAATACTGCCTTTTTTACCCCTAATTAATCCTACCACATCATCCAAGCGCCAATCTAAAATACTTACCATTTCACCATCTTTGCCTTGGCCAACTGCAGCAATTTTATCGTTCGCAAAAATTTTCTTACTCTTATCTGCTGGACCACCTTTTACCACTTCTCTAATTTTGGTGTATTCGTTTTCTGTGGTGAGTGTTGCGCCAATACCTTCCAAACTCAAGCTCATACTCGTGGCAAAATCTTCAGCTGCCCTCGGCGAAAAATAATTGGTATGTGGATCGGCAATTTCTGTGAGTGAATTAGCATAGTATGAAAATACATCTTCGTTCTTTGTTTTTGCCAATTGTTTTAATAAATTGTAATAGCGTTTTCTGAGTATTTCAGAATAAGTTTTAAAATCCTTTCCATCGGCCTTTAGTTGTAATGCTTCACTTTTGGTTTTGCGCATCCACAAGGCATCATATTCTTTTTGCGATTTAACCCAAGGTGCTTTTTCCCTATCTAATTCAAAAGAATCGTTTTTATTAAAATCAAACTCTTGGTTCAATAAGTCAAAAGTATATTGAATACGATCATACAAACGTGTTTGATAAAGGTTATACATTTCAAAAGCTTTATCTACATTTCCTTTCATCAAATCATCATCCAATTGATAGCGGTATGCCTCCATTTTATCAATGTCTTGCTTTAAAAAGTAAACCCTAGCTGGGTCTAAATTTTCAAGGTAATTATCAAACAAAGTCGATGACAGTTTATCATCAATAGCCAATTTCCTATAATGATAGGTATTCAATATTTGTCCAATTAATTGGTACAATACAGGATGTTGGGCATCTGGAGAAAATGTTTTTAAAGCTACCTTGGTGCTATCATTCGCATAGGCAGGTATTAACAAAAGCGAGGCTAAAAGGCCAAAAATTAGTTTCTTAATCATTAGGTGCAAGGTATAAAAAATAGCTATTCTGCCAAATTTGATTCCAAGGAATGTTATTTGAAATGCATAAACGGCAAATAAATTTGATAAGCGATAATTTTAATTGGGGCGATATAGATTGTATATATCCGATTCTAAAGTATTGCTAGGCTTTTCTACAATTCTGCCAATTTCTTTACCCTCTCTGTAAAAAATAAAAGTAGGCACATTCTTTATTTGCATGGCATCCACATTTATATACCTGCATTTTTTGGTCTGATCCAACATGACTACATCATATTGGTTTTTAGAAACTCCGCATAAATCCATGATTTTATAGAAACGTGGCAATTCTAGTTGGGTATCGCTGCACCAAGAACCTGCAAATACCAATACAAATACATTTTTTGATTCACGCTGCAATAAGGCTATTTGGGCACTGTCTGGCTTATAACTGTTGTATTGGTAATTGAACCAAGGGTATTTTTTTTGATCCAAAAGTATTTCTTTCTGGACACTTCCATTCAAAACTTGGTCACTTCCAATTTTACTTATGGTAAAAGTTTCATTAGTTTTACAGCCTGATAAATAGATATTAACTAATATTATCAGCAAGTATTTGCCATTTTTTACTATTTTTGAAATGGTCATTTCAGATTATTTTATTTTGGAACGTAATTTGTAAAAATAAAACTATAAAACATAAAAAAATGAAAAAAGTACTTTTAGCTTCAGGGATTGCCTCTTTATTAATATTTAGTAATTGTGGTCCTTCTCGCAAGGTTGAACGCATGGATCCAAACACCGTAACAGATATTAGCGGCAGATGGAACGATACAGATTCAAAATTAGT
This sequence comes from Chitinophaga pinensis, assembly GCA_945875195.1. GTDB lineage: Bacteria > Bacteroidota > Bacteroidia > UKL13-3 > UKL13-3 > B1. The sequence goes on from CAMCJW010000057.1 coordinate 8,591, forward strand.
GGCCGACGAAATGATTAAAGATGTTCTAGACAGGCCATGGAGAACCAATTTTGAAATGAAAAACAGCAAAAAACCTACTGTTATCGTTGGTCAAATTAAAAATAAAACATCAGAACACATTGATGCTAGTACTTTTATCAAAAACATGGAAAAGTCGTTTATCAATTCGGGTACAGTTAGTGTGGTTCAAAGTGGCGAAGAAAGAAACGAAGTGAGAGATGAGCGCAACGACCAACAAACATTTTCTAGCGAAGAAACCCGCAAAAAATGGGGTAAGGAAAAAGGTGCAGATTTTATGCTAAATGGCGTAATTATGAGCATTGTAGACCAATACAAAAACCAAAAAACAGTTAAGTATCAAGTTAATTTGGAGCTTACCAACCTCGAAACAAATGAAAAGGTTTGGATTGGCGAAAAAGAAATCAAAAAGTTTATTAAAAACTAATATCATTGAAAATTATTAAGTCAAAAAACGGCATATTATACTATGCCGTTTTTTTATTTCTTGTTTTCGTTTTACCTTCTTGTGCAACCTACTACCAGCGCAGTGAAGACCTAATGAATGCAGTATATACCAGCAATTTTAAAGCTGCCAACAACTTGCTGGAAGACGACACCAAATGGGAAAAACCTGCTAGGAATAAACTCCTATTTTACCTCAATAAAGGAACTGTTTTGTGGATGCAAGGTGATTATGCAAACAGCAATATTTATTTTAGTAAAGCAGATTTTTTCATAGAAGATTATAATAAATCAGTGGGCGATGCCGTATTAACCATGCTTGTAAATGCCAAAATGAGTACTTATGGTGGCGAAAATTTTGAACAAATCCTCCTTCATTATTATGGTGCGCTTAATTATTTAGGCCTAGGCCAATCAGATGAAGCTTTAGTTGAAGGAAAGCGGATGTTGGAGAAAATGCAGAAAATCACTGATAAGTATCAAAACAAAAACAAGTACAAACGTGATGCATTTGCACATAATTTTATAGGTCTTATTTACGATTCAAAGGGAGAGTACAACGATGCCTTCATTGCATATAAAAATGCCTATGAAATTTATAAATCAGATTACCGCGAGAATTTTGGAACAGGCATTCCTACGCAGCTTAAAAAGGATTTGATAAGAACAGCAAGATTAGTTGGTTTTTATGATGAGGTAAGAAAATTTGAAACCGAATTTTTCCTCAAAGCCGATGATATTGAAACCAAAAAATCTAATGTTGTTTTCCTATGGAATAATGGCATGGGACCAATTAAGGACCAATTAACCATTTCTATTATGATTATTCCTTATAACAATGGTTGGGTTCAATTTATAAACCCAGAGTTAGGCATCGCTATTCCTTTTAGAGTTGAAAATGATGGACAAAGAAAAGACTTTTTAGACATGAAGTATTTTAAGCTTGCTTTGCCTAAATACGTTGCTAGATTGCCTTATTACCAGAGGGCGCAGTTGCTTGTAAATAATTACAATTATGAGTTAGAGTTGGCCGAAGATATTAATGCCATTGCCTTTAAGAGCCTAGAGGATAGAATGGGTAGAGAGTTGGCAATGGGATTAAGCAGAGTAGCATTGAAAAATTTAGCTAGTTACAAAGCCCAACAAAATAAAGACCAACAAGGTTTAGCCGCAGCTTCTATGTTATACAATGTTATTTCTGAACAAGCTGATACACGCAATTGGCAATTATTACCTTACTCCATTAACTATTCTAGAATTCCTCTTGATACCGGCATGCAAACAATAACCTTTGAAGCTTTTAACAGAGAGAGTGTAAAAGGAGCTGATAAAACGTACAAGCTACATATGAAAAATAAGGAAACCAAATTTATTTCGGTTCAAACCATTGAATTTGCAGGATACGGAAATAAATAATCATAGCTTAATTCCAAAACTCCATTCCATAAAATCAGATTGTAATTGTTGTTTTTTATTAATCGTTCCCTTAAAAAATATACCCGTAAAAAATTTAGGATGGAATTGATACCCAAGCCCAAATCTGAGGTAAATGGGTTCTTGTACATATTTCATTTGAGCCACATAATGGTATATGCCAAACGGTAAAAACAACTTTCCTATTTCAAACTTATTATACCACCCAAGTGCTAAATAATATTTTTGTTTCTCTGCAATATCCGATACCCTAAGTAAGTCATTGTACAAAAGTGGTTGAGTAGCATCGTAAAAACCATCTAAACCAATTCCTGTATGATACAGTTTGTTCACCGAATAATATACTTGATTTGAAACAACAACTATTGGAAACTGAGTGATATAATCGAAGTACCCTAATTGTCGGTAAGCAAAAGCTGCATAACCCATGTAATGCAATCCCCTTTTCTCTAATTTATAGTTTGGCTTCTTTAACATGGTTTCGTTTAAGCCTTCAGGGTAATAGCTAATTCCAGCATTGCCATAAATAATATTGATCCCTCCATTCGGCATTTTTAAGCTTCCATTTGATACATGGTATAGGCCCAATCCTGCATTTACATATAACTTATTACTCACCTTTAATTGCGCTGTAGTACCAATGTCAAATGCAAAGTTAACAGGGAAGCTAATTGCCCTGTTATCGAAATTATTTTGTTCATTGTATAGCTTCGTATTAAAGTTTAAACCATAAGAAATTTTTATGCCAACTTGTAGCTTTTTTTGCAATACAAGAGGGAGCGTATAAACTGGAAGTATCCCAAAACAATATCCAAACGTATCTGTGTTGTTCATTTTTATTGCCCTAAACGTAAGCCCTAATTTAGGTCTACCATATACAGTGGTAAATTCACGTTTATTAATTCCATATCTCAAAAAAGAAATATCAAAACCAATAGGAACACCATTCAGGCTTTGACCAGTTTTTTCAATATTATTGGAGGCAAAATGATACCCTGAGAAAACAGCTGTTTCCAATCCCTTTATTATCTTTTTTTCGTTCTGACCAAATACCGATTTCCATGAAAAAAAAAGATGCGTGCAACAGAAGAGAGTTAATCCAAATTTCACTTTTGTAGGGTTTGATTCGTTATTTTTTTGAAATGCGTGTGATAAAAGCTAGACCCTCCAAAATACCATGCTGATTATTCCGAAAAGCATCACTAGTTTACTGATAAAGCTTAACCTAGTAAAGTCTTTTTTAACGTCTGCGTCATAAATCAACTTGGCCATATAAACCATTGGTGTCAATACTAAAATAAGCATAAATACAAGAAACATAAAATATATCTTGTTACCGCTTATACTCAATGTTTCAAATGAAATGCAATAGCCAATAGTTAATACAATTAACAGTATTTGAGCCCATAACAAAATGCTTTTCGTTTTTCTAACACCCAATACTATCGGCAAAGTTTTGGCCTTGAATTTTTTGTCGCCACTCAAGTCCTCGGTATCTTTAATAATTTCACGAATAATAGTAGTTAAAAATGAAAATATACCATAAACCCAAATCCCAGTACTCATAATGTTTGGATCAAACAGAAATAAAATCCATAAGGTAAATGCTGTAAGCAGCGCCACCAATATGTTTCCTGATAGGAAAGTCTTTTTTAATAATTGAGAGTAAATCCATAGAAATATACTCGCACCCAATACCAGAATAGCAA
>CAMCJW010000058.1 GCA_945875195.1 Chitinophaga pinensis
AAGGCTGTAGCCGCCTCATTGCGCAAAAATCCAAATGCCAATTCATCTTGGTTGGGCGATAAAATTAGGTATAACCAGCACATCAATATTGGCGTTGCCGTTGCCATTGAAGATGGTTTAATAGTGCCAGTAGTAAAATTTGCCGATAATAAAAGCATTGCTCATATAAGTGCTGAGGTAAAGCAATTGGCAGAAAAAGCCAAAGCCAAAAAACTACAACCTACCGAGTTTGAAGGAAACACCTTTACCATTTCTAACTTAGGCATGTTTGGCATTGATGAGTTTACAGCAATTATTAACCCACCAGATGCTTGCATTCTTGCAGTTGGTGCGGCCAAAGAAGCTGTAATAGCAGAAAATGGTCAGATGAAAATTGCCCAAGTAATGAAAGTTACCTTAAGCTGCGATCACCGTGTGGTTGATGGAGCTGTAGGTTCGGCCTTCTTGGCAACCTTGAAAGATTTGCTAGAGAATCCGGTGAAGATGTTGGTATAGGGAAAGGCTTCTGGCGACTGGCTTCTGGCTGTTAGCTGTGGTCTTAATCTGTTAGCCGTTTACTCAAAGTTATTAGAAACTTAACCTATTAAATATTAATTTGCAAGTAGCTAGAGGCCAGAAGCCAGGTGCCAGATACTTAAAATAAATAATGGACACAATTCTGCTAAAGGCTAAAGGCCAAAAGCTAAAGGCCGTTCTCGATCTTGGCACCAACACATTTCATTTGTTGATTGCTGAAGTTCAAGAAAGTGGAATAAAGGAACATTATCAATTGCAAATTCCTGTGAAGATTGGTGCAGGTGGTATAAATAGCGGAGTGATTGCGCCAGATGCCTATTTGCGGGGTATGGAGGCTTTGGCTCAATTTCATGAAATCATTTCTCAATATCCTATAAAATCTATTGTTGCTACTGCTACCTCTGCTATTAGAAATGCCAAAAATGGGGCTGCCTTTTTAGCAGAAGCCAAAGAACGATTTGGGTTTATCATTGAAAGCATCAGCGGCGATTTGGAAGCCGAGCTAATTTATAAAGGTGTGGGTTTATCTTTTAATTTTCCGGAAGAAGCGGTTCTGGTAATGGATATAGGCGGCGGCAGTGTGGAGTTTATCATTGGTAAAAAAGACAAAATACTTTGGAAACAGAGTTTTGAAATTGGGGCTGCAAGGTTATTGGAGAGGTTTCGTCCGTCAAATCCAATCTTGGAATCGGAAATAGCCGAGATAAGGCAATATTTACAAGAAATGCTAAAACCCTTGACCAAAGCCTTGGTTCAAACCGAACAAAAAGAAGTAAAAGTAGATTTACTCATAGGCTCTGCGGGTAGTTTTGAAACACTATTGGATGTATTGAAATTGGATTTACACAAAACTTATACATCTATAACGCCCTTTGCACACAAGGTTTCTAGAGAAAATGTCAATTTATTTTTCGGTTTGATCCTACACTCAACAGAAGCAGAAAGGAAAGAATTGAAAGGCCTGTTAGATTTTAGGGTAGATATGATTGTGGTTGCCACTTTGTTATTTAAACATGTTTTGGAGACCTATTCAATAGGCAATTTGGTAGCCAGCAATTATGCATTAAAAGAAGGTTTGTTAAAAAAATAAAAAAACTTATAGGTCAAAAAATACTGTTTTTACTAGTGATGAGCCCATTGCGGAATAAATGTTGACTTATTTTCTTTCACAAAATTATTTGCTGTATTATCTTCGGAGCCATAATTAAAATCATACCTGCTCTATGCAAACTTTACGTTCAAAAGCACTCGATATGGTGCAAGGTCGCAAAACGGTAACCGTTACACCACCATCTATTCGTGTATCCGATTATTTTAACATAAACGTATTCCATGATTCAGCCATGATGGAATACCTCTCAAAGGAAGCTTACAAAGCTGTTTCATCGGCAATTAAAAACGGCATCAAGATTGACCGTTCAATGGCAGATCAGGTAGCTACAGGAATGAAAAATTGGGCAATTTCTAAAGGTGTGAGTCATTATACCCATTGGTTTCAGCCATTAACTGGAGCTACTGCAGAAAAACACGACTCATTTTTTGAACCAACAGAAGACGGCAGAGCCATTGAAAAATTTGCTGGTGGAGCTTTGGTTCAGCAAGAACCAGATGCATCAAGTTTTCCAAATGGTGGTATCAGAAACACCTTTGAAGCCAGAGGTTATACTGCTTGGGATCCATCATCTCCAGCTTTTATCATGGAAGGTTTTAATGGAAAAACATTGTGTATCCCTACCATTTTTGTTTCCTACACAGGTGAAGCGCTAGATTATAAAGCTCCTTTGTTAAAGGCATTGCATGCGGTTGAAAAATCGGTAGTGAATGTTTGCTCAAGTTATTTTGATAAAACTGTGAGTAAGGCTTGGGCCTCTTTGGGTATTGAGCAAGAATATTTTTTGGTTGATGAAGCCATGTGCATTGCTCGCCCGGATTTGATGCTAACTGGCAGAACCCTTATTGGCATGTCGCCAGAAAAAGGTCAGCAATTAGAAGACCATTATTTTGGTTCTATTCCACCAAGAGTTTACGACTTTATGGTAGATTACGAAACCGAGTGTTATAAATTGGGTATTCCATTAAAGACCCGCCACAATGAGGTAGCGCCCTCTCAATACGAATGTGCCCCAAATTTTGAGGAAGTAAATTTAGCCATAGACCATAACCAATTGTTGATGGATGTTATGGAAAAGGTTGCTATTCGCCATAAGTTTAAAGTGTTGTTGCATGAAAAACCATTTGCCGGAATTAATGGAAGTGGCAAGCACAATAACTGGAGTTTAATTACAGATACAGGCATTAATTTATTGGCACCAACGCAAAACCCATCTGAGAACTTGCAGTTTTTAACCTTCTTTGTTAATGTGATTAAAGCAGTGCATGATCACGATGATTTGCTGCGTGCTTCTATCGCGTCGGCAGGTAACGAACACAGGTTGGGAGCCAATGAAGCGCCACCTGCCATTGTGAGTATTTTTATTGGCAGCCAAATGACGGAGGTTTTGGAAAGTTTGTTAAACAACAAACAAACCAAAAATACCAGCAAGGCAGCTTCAATTGATGTGAAGAAGATTCCAGAAATTTTATTAGATAATACAGACCGTAACCGTACCTCTCCATTTGCGTTTACTGGAAATAAATTTGAGTTTAGAGCTGTGGGATCAAGCGCAAATTGTGCCAATGCCATGATTGTGTTGAACACCATTATGGCCGATCAATTGAATAAATTTAAAGCTGAAACCGATGCTTTGATTAAGAAAGGTAAGAAAAAAGAGGACGCTATTTTAGAGATATTAAAAGGCTATTACAAAGCAAGCAAAAAGATTTTATTTGAAGGCAATGGCTACAGCGAAGAGTGGGTGAAAGAAGCCGCAAAACGCGGCCTAAATAATGTTAAAAATACCCCTGAAGCTTTGAACGCTTATATCAGCAAATCGAGTCAGGATTTATTTGTGAAAAATGAAATCTTTAATGTGGTAGAATTAAATGCCCGTTACGAAATTATGCAGGAACTTTATGTGAAGAAAATTGACATTGAAGCCAAGCTTTTGGCACAATTAGCAACAAGTCATGTAATACCTGCAGGTATTGCCTACCAGCGTAATTTAGCTGAAAATGTAAAAGCAATGAAAGATGCTGGATTAAGTAAAGCTGATACTGAAATTCAAGTTAATTTGATTAAAACCTTGGCTACGCATATTAAAACGATTAGCCAGAATGTAGACAAACTTTTACTTGAGTTAAACAAGGCACATCATGCCCCAAGCACCCACAAAAGTGCGGTTGCTTTTTCTAGCAAAGTAAAACCATTGTTTGAACCAATAAGAGAAAGCAGTGATGCCTTAGAATTTTTGGTAGACGATGAGTTATGGAAACTTCCAAAATACCGCGAAATGCTTTTTGTGAAATAGCAATAAGTTACCATTTATTGGCCACTTAGGCTCCAAGAATGAATAGATTATTTAAATAAACTATGAATCTTGGAATCTAAGTGGCCTTTTATTTTATTGAAATTGAGGACTTTCTAAATAAAAATCTCCTGTAATTGGACAATAAATTCATAATTTTTAAGTTTTTTTCTCAAATTATATCATTAACTAGTTAATTTTTAATAAACTTGCATTAAATACGTTCGACTCGAAAACCTTATATTCATGAATAAAAGATACTATTTACTTAATTTAATTTTAGGCATTTCCTTTTTAACAATACTCGCTGCTTGTGGTTCCAAGAAAGGTTCCATTGCAGCCGCTAGAGAGGCATACCAAAAAAAGGAGTTCTTTGTGGCTGGAGATAATTACCGCAAGGTTTATTCTAGCACCAAAAATAAGGACGAAAAAATTGAGGCAACCAATAAGGCTGCTGAATGTTATTGGCTCATGAACGACATGAAGAATGCAGAGAGCTGGTATAGAAAGGCCATTAAGGTTGATCCTAAAAATACCGATAACCAATTGCGTTTGGCAAAAACTTTGAAGAACAATCAAAAGTTTGAAGAAGCGATAGTAGAGTTTAAGAACTACCAAAAAATGACCCCAGAAAATGGAGAGGCAGTTAACCGTCAGATCAAAGGATGTGAAAATGCATTGAAGTGGAAGAACGATAAAACACGTTATGTGGTGGAAAACGTAAAAGGTTTAAACACAAGATGGGAAGATTTTGCACCACAATGGTTCAAAAAAGACCAACTGTATTTTACATCTGATAGGGAAAAAGGTGTAAGCGGAAGTACCATGTATGGCTGGACCGGCAATGGCTACACCGACCTATACACATCCACTTACAAGGTTGATAAGAAAAATCCAAACAATATAACTTACCAAGCACCAGCGTTGGCTGACAAAGATCATTTGAATGGCAAATTAAACGACGGAGCCATTGCTTTTGATTCTAGATTTGCAACTGCGTATGTTACACGTTGTAATTATGATAATAATTTAAAAGGTAAAAGTTGCCGCATTTACCAATCCAACTTAACAGGCACAGAATGGTCTGATCCAGAACCTGTGGCATTTAGCTCAGATTCATTTAATTGCGGTCAGCCTTCCCTAACCAAGGATGGACAAATTATGTACTTTAGCTCTGATATGCCAGGAGGATTAGGAGGTAAAGATATCTGGTTTGCTACTTTTAGTAAGCGTAGCAAAACATGGGGTGATCCTGTAAATCTTGGCCCAATTGTAAATACAGAAGATGATGAGATGTTCCCAACTATTTTAGAAGATGGCAGTTTGTATTTTGCCTCCAATGGTCATGTTGGACTAGGTGGTACCGATATTTTTGTTACAAAAGGAAGTGGAATTGATTGGAGTGATCCTATTAATATGAAATCGCCAATCAACTCTCATGGTGATGACTTTGCCATGATTTTGACAAAAGACAAAGAAAGTGGCTATTTTAGTAGCAACCGTGATGGCGGAAAAGGACAAGATGATATTTACCGTTTTAGCATGACGCCATTGGTATTTACCTTGAGCGGTGTGGTTAGAAATGGCAAAACAAAAGCCATCATGCCAAATGCTACTATTACTTTAACCAGTAGCAATGATACTGGAAAAGTAATTTTAAAAACCGACCAAGTAGGTTCGTACAAAGTTACCTTGAAAAATAGAACAGATTACGAATTATTTGCCTCGCGCCAGATGTTTTATGATAGTAAGTTAGAAGAAAAAACCACTAAAGGTTTAGAGCAATCAGCAGATTTGATTCAAGATTTTGAATTGAACTCTTTGGGATTGGAAACCTTTACGCTTAGAGGAATTTTATACGACTTAGACAAAGCTAATATTCGTCCAGATGCTGCAAAAGTGTTAGACTCATTGATTTTAGTATTGAATAAATATCCAACTTTAAAAATAGAATTAGGTTCACATACAGATTGTAGGGCAGATTCATTGTATAATATCAACCTGTCGCAAAGGCGTGCCGACTCTGCCGTTGCTTACTTAGTAAGAAACGGTATTGACACCATGCGTTTGGTTTCAAAAGGTTATGGTGAAAACATGCTTGAAGTAACAGAATGTGCATGTGAAGGTCCGAATGAAAGAGAGCAAGGTTTAAAATGTACCGAAGCACAACATCAATTGAACAGAAGAACAACTGTAAAAGTATTAGATATTTATTGGGAAAAACCTAAGCCAAAACCAACAGCACCAGTTGCACCGGCACCAAGAGGAACACCAAGGCCTCCTGCAGGAAGACCAGCTCCGGCTCCAGCGCCAACACCGGCACCGAGGAGATAACCCAATCGACAGGCTCAGGGTGACGTTCCAATCGACAGGCTCAGGGTGACGTTCCGTTCGGCACCCGTTCGGCGGGCTCAGGGTGACGTGGCGAGTTAAGGGTAGTTGGAAGAAAAAATTGCAGAGGCATAAAGTGGCACGGAAATAAATCGTGAACTTTGTGCCTTTGTTGCTTTGTAGCCAACTTAATATATGCTATTTTTGACTAAAGTTGAGCTGAGCACCTTAAAATGAAATTCTTAAAAATTATCACAGTTTATTTGTTAATGATTGCGCCAAATGTTGTATTGGCACAAGAGCAACAAGTAATGCCTTACCAACTTGAATTGGATAGAGCTGATATGGCTTTTCTCTCTAGGAAGTACAACACAGCCGCACAACTATATCAAAAGGTATATCCAAAAATAAAGGAGGAGGAAGAAAAGCAAAAGGTGCTTTTTAAAATTGCCGAAAGCTATAGAAACAGCAACAATTTTAAGCAAGCTTTGAAATGGTTTGAAGATGTGTTGAACAGCAAATATCCAGACCCAAAAATTTTATACAGCTATGGGCAATTACTAAAAAACTTTGAACGCTATGATGAGGCAGGGAGAGCTTTTTATGATTATAGTTTTGAAGTACCAGAGGATATTAATGGCAAGATAGCCCAGCAATCCTGTGCTGTTGCGGCAGAATGGAAAGCCAATCCGTTGAAGTTTAAGATTGAAAATGTAGGCAATTTAAACACTGATCAAAGTGATTACTCGCCCTTTTATTCGAATGGAAAAATAGTTTTTACCTCAACTAGGAAAGAGGCACAAGGAAGTGAAATTTTTGAGTGGACTGGCCAGAAATATTCCGATTTATTTGAAAGCACCTTTAGTGGAAAAACATACGGCAAACCTGTTGCCCTTAAATCACTCAATACAAATTACAATGAAGGTGTGGCATGGTTAGATAGCACAAGCAGCAGCGTTTATTTTACCCAATGTAATGGTCAGGATGGAAAAGGAATAAACTGCAAAATATATGCAAGCTATTTTCAAAACGGCGCTTGGATCGAACCAAAACCATTGCCATTTAATAGTGATAGTTTTAGTTGCGGGCATCCAACATTTACTGAAGATGGCAAGCGAATGTATTTTAGTAGTGACATGCCAGGAGGATTTGGGAAAAAAGACCTTTGGTATATGACCTATGATATGGTGAAAAACTCTTGGGGAAGTCCAATAAATCTTGGAGCTGGGGTAAATAGCCATGAAGATGAAATGTTTCCTTTTGTGAATTCGAACCAAGAAATTTATTACGCTTCGAAAGGTAAAACTGGCATGGGCGGCTTTGATTTATTTAAAACCAAAGACAGCGCGAGCACGTTTAAAAATGCAGAAAATTTACGCTACCCCATCAACTCTGGAGGCGATGATTTCAGTATATCTTTCATACCAGAAAGCAAGCGAAGCAATGATGGACCTTATGCCTTTTTTACTTCGAACCGAGAAGGCGGATTGGGAGATGATGACATCTATAGTGTTGCTATAAAACCATTGGTGGTATTGCTAAAAGGAATAGTTTTTGAAAGTGAATCTGGCAATCCAATTACTGGGGCAAGTGTAAAGGCAATGAGTGCATTAAACAAGGCACTGGCTGAACCAAAAAGCAATGACAAAGGTTTGTTTACAATAGATTTGCCCTTGAATGAATTGATTGCCCTGAATGCGAGTAAAGAAAAGTACCTAACTGGTGCGAGTATAATTATTGATACCAGAAATATTACCAAAGACACCACCATTGAGGTAAGAATTCCAATGAATTTGGTTCCTGCAGAAGATATTGAAATAACCCTACAAGGAATTTATTATGATTTGGATAAATGGGATTTAAGGGCTGAGGCTAAAGTAGTTCTTGATTCACTTTCGGGCATTTTAAAAAACAACCCAACTTTAGTGATAGAGCTTGCTTCGCATACTGATAGTAGGGCTCCGGCCGACTATAACTTAGAGCTTTCCAAGAAAAGGGCCCAAAGTTGCGTAACCTACCTGATACAGAAAGGAATTGCCAAAGACCGCATGTTACCAGTAGGTTATGGCGAAACCAAATTAGTGAACGATTGCACAGATGATGTGGATTGCGCGGAAGAGGAGCACCAACAAAACAGGCGAACTACTGTGAGGGTAATAAAAACCGACTACAAGCCAAAACGGTAAAACCCTCATAAAAACACAAATTGGAATGGAGGTTCTGTTCAAATTTGCTATTTTTGCAATATATATGAGCTCAGACAAATACATGAAACGTGGCGTTTCTTCTCAAAAGGAAGACGTACATGCAGCCATTAAAAATATAGATAAAGGATTGTTTCCACAGGCATTTTGTAAAATTGTTCCTGATTATTTAGGAGGAGATGAAAATTATTGTAATGTAATGCACGCTGATGGTGCAGGAACAAAATCATCATTGGCCTATTTGTATTGGAAAGAAACAGGTGATTTAAGTGTTTGGAAAGGCATAGCGCAAGATGCCATTGTGATGAATTTAAACGACCTGTTGTGCGCAGGTATTTATGATAATATTACTATCTCCTCTACTATTGGCAGAAATAAAAATTTAATACCTGCTGAGGTTATTAAAACCATTATTGATGGCACAGAAGAGTTTATTGAAATGCTTCGTGGCCATGGTATAAATATTTTTTCAACAGGCGGCGAAACTGCTGATGTAGGCGATTTGGTTCGAACCATTATAGTAGATTCAACAGTAACTGCAAGAGCCAAAAAGAACACCATCATTTCCAATCACAATATTAAACCAGGTGATGTGATTGTTGGTTTTGCTTCCTACGGACAAGCAACTTATGAAAAGCAATACAATGGTGGCATGGGCAGCAATGGCCTTACAATGGCAAGGCATGACGTATTGAGTAGTTTTTATAAAATATTTAAAGAAAGCTACGACCCATTGGTACCAGATGATTTGGTGTATACTGGAGGATTAAAACTCACAGATAAATTGCCAAATCACCCATTAAATGTTGGCAAAATGATACTCTCTCCTACCCGTACTTTTAGTCCGATGATTAAAGCCATTTTGGATGAATATTTTGACAAAATTCATGGCATGGTTCATTGTACAGGAGGTGGTCAAACCAAAATATTGCACTTTATAACAGAACACAAAATTATAAAGGATAATATATTTGACACACCACCTTTGTTTGAAATGATTCAATCGCAATCGGGCTCTGAGTGGCAGGAGATGTACAAGGTATTTAACATGGGCAATTTGCTTGAGTTTTATACAGATGAAACAACAGCTTCGCACCTCATTAGCATAGCCCGCATTTATGGCATTGATGCTAAGATTATTGGTAGGGTTGAACCTAGTGAGAAGAAAAGTCTTATGGTTCAGAGTCTTAAAGGAAATTTTGAATATCAATAATAATATTGTCATGTGTGTATATTGCATAAATAATTTAGTCTAGAAAAATTATGAAAATTCTCGTTACTGGTGGCGCAGGTTATATAGGCTCACATACTATAGTTGAATTGATTAAAGCAGGATACGATGTAGTTGCCATTGATAACTTTGACAACTCCTACCCTAGTGTTTTAGAGAGTTTAAAGGAAATTACCGGTAAAGAAATTGACTTTACAGAGATGGATATTAGAGATAAATCTGCCCTTAAAACCTTTGTAAAAAATACACCAGGTATAGATGCAGTGATCCATTTTGCCGCAAATAAAGCTGTGGGTGAGAGCGTGGCTTTGCCGCTTAAATATTATGAAAACAATGTAGGTGGAACGGTTAACTTGCTAGAGGCAATGCAAGAAGCGGGCATCAAACAAATTGTGTTTTCATCATCATGTACTGTTTATGGAGAGGCCACTCCACCAGTAGATGAGAATGCACCCATACTAGTGGCACAATCGCCTTATGGCAATACCAAACAAATTTGTGAAGAAATATTAATAGATCAATCTAAAGCAACAGATTTAACAGTTGTTGCGTTGAGATACTTTAACCCAGTTGGTGCACATGAAAGTGCATTGATTGGTGAATTGCCAATAGGCATTCCTAATAATTTGGTGCCATTTATTACCCAAACTGCTATTGGCAAAAGGGAAGTACTTACTGTTTTTGGAGATGATTATCCAACCAAAGATGGAACTTGCATTAGAGATTATATACATGTGGTAGATTTAGCTTTGGCGCATGTTGCTGCTATAGATTATTTGGCCAAACAAAAGAATGAAGAAGCCTTTTCTGTTTTTAATTTAGGCACAGGTGAAGGCAATTCAGTATTGGAAGCTATTCAATCTTTTGAGAAGGTAAGTGGGATAAAATTGAATTATAAAATTGGGCCAAGGCGCACTGGCGATGTGGTGCAAGTTTATGCATCCTGTGAAAAAGCTTTTAAAGGACTAGGCTGGAAAACAGAAAGAAGCTTGGAAGATTGCATGCGAAGCTCTTGGAAATGGGAACAAGCATTAGCTACAAAAGAAAACAAATAACAAAAAATATAAATGATATGCCAAATTTTGAAAGAACCCTTGAGGATATAATGTCATTTGATTTTTCTACCAGAGAAATCATTATAGAAATTCTTCAAAACAGACAGATTGAAGAAAGAAGAAATGATATTGCCAAAAACATAAAGTCGAGCTTAGTAGATTATAAAAAAGGAAAATTGAAATCAGTTTCTGCCAAAGAAGCATTGAAGATTTTAAATTCATAATAATGGCTAAAAGGAAAATTGTTTTATCAAAGTCTTTTGTTAAAGCTTACAAGAAATTTATTGGGCGTAATTCATTACTAAAAAAGCAAATTGATTCTTCAATTGAGGAAATGGAATCTGACCTATATGCAGTTAAGCTGAGAACACACAAATTAAGTGGAGTATTGGAAGGAAGCTTTGCATGTTCTTGTGGTTATGACTATAGGATAATATTCGTTTTTAATAAGAATGTTAAACCTGAGGAAATAATTTTGATTGATTTGGGAACTCATGAAGAAGTATATTAAGTTAAAGAAAATATGAATAGGAAAATATTAATTACCGGAGGAGCCGGATTTATTGGATCGCATGTGGTAAGGTTATTTGTAAATAAATATCCAAACTACCAAATTCACAATTTAGACAAGCTTACCTATGCAGGTAATCTAAAAAACATTACCGATATTGAAAATGCACCTAACTACCATTTTCATAGAGTAGATATTGTGGATGCTGCAGCATTATCAGATTTGTTTACTACACATCAATTTGATTCGGTTATTCACCTTGCGGCTGAGAGTCATGTAGATAGAAGCATTACCAACCCAATGGAATTTGTGATGACCAATGTGGTAGGAACAGTAAACCTATTAAACGCAGCCAAAGAATGTTGGAAAGGCAATATGGAGGGCAAGCGTTTTTACCATGTTTCTACCGACGAAGTTTATGGTAGTTTGCATGATGGCGGGTTCTTTTATGAAGATACCCCTTACGACCCACAATCGCCTTATAGCGCTAGTAAAGCCAGTTCCGATCATTTTGTAAGGGCTTATCACAATACCTATAAAATTCCAGTGGTAATCAGTAACTGTTCTAATAATTATGGTCCGAACCAATTCCCTGAAAAATTAATACCGCTCTTCATTAACAATATCCGCAACAACAAAGCACTTCCTGTATACGGCAAAGGTGAAAATGTGCGCGATTGGTTGTATGTGGTTGACCATGCCCGTGCAATTGACGATGTATTTCATAAAGGTGCAAATGGCGAAACATATAACATTGGCGGTTTTAATGAATGGACCAACCTAGATTTGATAAAAGTGATTTGCAAAACTGCTGATAGGTTGTTGGGAAGAGCTGAAGGAGAATCTGAAAAACTTATTTCGTATGTAACAGATAGAGCAGGTC
>CAMCJW010000059.1 GCA_945875195.1 Chitinophaga pinensis
TCAAGCGTTAGGTTCAGACCGTTTTATTTATAAAGAATTGAGGCAATGGAAACATTTTGAAACCATTGCCACTCAATTTAATTTGTTTGTTTGGGCCTTTAAAAATGCCAATGCAGCAGTGAATGTTTGTGTAGCCCGACTAGCCATTCCGGCAATTTTGAGGAATCTTTTTAATGAAAATAAAGTGATAGTGGTGTGGCATTATTACGATGCCAATGATGGTAAAAGTAAGTTCTTAAAATATTGGTACCATGCAATGGTCAATCTTGCAACTTGGATACCTAAAAAGAAACTTTGCTTTGTGGCTGTGGCGCCGTTTTGGGAACAATTCTTCCAAGACTATTTTGAGCTGAAGCAAGTGTTTTTATTTCCTAATTATTTTGACCCAATCCTTTATTCAAGCTATCAAAAAATAGCCAAGAAAAAGCAAATTCATTTGGGACAAGAATCTTTTAAAAACAGTAGAGAGGTATTTAACCTAGCCAAGACATTAAGTGAGCATGGTTACCTGTGTTACTTTAGTACTAACGACTCTGCTAAAACTGAAATACACAAAGAGTATGAGGTGAGGCATTTTGCAAACTTTGAGGATTATTTAACAGAAATGGCTGCCTCAGAATACACGCTTGCCATGCCTTATATTAATGAAGGCTGGAACAGGGTTGCCCATGAAAGTTTGTTGGTGGGTACTCAAGTAATTGGCTTTGATAAAGGTGGCTTGGGCGATTTATTAAAAGGGGCAAATGCCTTTTTAATTGGTGAAATTGAAAACAGCACAAGCGAAAACTACCGAAAAACAAGCATTGAATCTCCTATTAAAACCGTTCAAAAGGCTTTGGAAATTATATTTACCAATGAGCAAAAACCTATAAATTTTGAATTTCTAAAAAAGTTTGAAACCAATCAAATTGGAAATACATTGGTTCCGATTTTAGATTGGTGTAGAAAAAAATAGCTTGACAAATATCCGAAAAAATTGTATTTTTGACGTAGAAATAGGATATGAAAACATATAAAAAAACTAGAATTAAGCCCGCAGCACCAGCTAAACCTATAGAAAACTCGGTTCAAGAAAAGTTAGCTGTATATCCAATTACACCCAGCTCACCAGAAGTTCTGGCTGCCCTTTGGTTGGGTATTGCAACTCCCCTCAACAATGAATTGAAATTTATTGAAGCCACAAGGGCTGGCATCAAAAAAGAAGCCCTCGTTTTATTGTCAAAAAAAATGGGTTTAGATTTAACTGCCCTTTGCCATATACTTCACATAAGTACCAGAACTTTCCAGCGCCTACCAGATGAAGCTGTTCTTGATGTTTTTTCATCTGAGCAAGCCATAGAAATGGCCATGGTTTTGGCAAAAGCTACGCAACTTT
This sequence comes from Chitinophaga pinensis, assembly GCA_945875195.1. Taxonomy (GTDB): domain Bacteria; phylum Bacteroidota; class Bacteroidia; order UKL13-3; family UKL13-3; genus B1. The sequence continues at coordinate 1,376 of CAMCJW010000059.1, forward strand.
TTCAGAATGAAACCGCTATTCGTCAGTGGTTGCATACGCCTATATTTTCATTAAATGGCAATACCCCCGTTTCAATTTTAGATACAGGCTTTGGCGTTAAATTGGTGATGCAAACACTGGGTAGATTAGAGCAAGGTGTATTTGCTTAATGGAGGTTTTTAGGATCACAAAAAAAGAATATGCCTCCGACCTGAGCGGATTAGGTGCCAAAACATTTGGTGGCAGGTGGAATTCGGTTGGCACTTCTATGGTTTATACAAGTAGTCATGCCTCATTAGCCGCGCTAGAATTGGCCTGCCATAGCGGTGGTGTTATGGGTTTAAGAGATTTTATGCTCACTTGTTTTTGGATCGAACCAAAAGCTGATGTGGAAGAATTAAGCCTTGACACTTTACCAAAAGATTGGGAACAATATCCCTCCTCTTTGGACTGTGCTAAAATTGGAGATCAATGGGTCAACAGTTTTAGCTCCCTCATTTTAAAAGTGCCATCTGCCATCATTCAGGAAGAAAGCAATATTTTAATCAATCCATTACACCCTCAACTCCAAAAATTTATTCGTGTGAAATGGGTAAAACCATTTACTTTCGATCCCAGATTAATCGCATAAAAATGATCCTATTCCCGCCTTGCAAAATTAACCTCGGGCTACATATTGTTGCCAAAAGAAATGATGGCTACCACAATTTGGAAACCTTATTTTACCCAGTACCATTGTGCGATTCATTGGAGTTAGTTGCCGGTAATACTATTGACGAACAGGATGCAGCCATTATTTCGGAAGGACTAAAAATTGAAGGCAATCCAAAAAATAATTTAATACTCAAGGCATATTATTTATTGAAAGAAAAATATCCTTTACCCAGGGTAACTTTTTGTTTGTTAAAAACTATTCCAATGGGTGCCGGACTAGGCGGTGGTTCTAGCGACGGCGCTTTTGCCATTCAATTGCTGAACCAATATTTTAATTTAAATTTACCTTTTGAGGAACAAATAAACTATGCCTCAAAATTGGGCAGTGATTGTGCTTATTTTTTATATGATGGAGCCTGTTTGGGAAGTGGCAGAGGTGAAATTCTTGAACCCATTAATTTTTCATTGAATGGCACTTGGATAGTTTTGGTGAAACCAAATTTGCACATCAGCACCGCTGAAGCCTTTGCGAATATTAATACCTTAGGGAAAGATAATTTAACAAGCATCAAGGAAATTATAAGTGAACCTATTCAACAATGGAAAGACAATTTAAAGAATGATTTTGAGGCCTCCTTGTTTCCTAAATACCCAGTACTAAAAAACATAAAAGAACAACTATATGCCAACGGGGCAATTTATGCAGCCATGAGCGGCAGTGGCTCAACCCTGTTTGGTTTATTTAATGCTGAACCAACCATAAAAGACCAATTTGGAGAACACTTTTATTGGCAAGGAATGTTAAATTGATGCAGTAGCCATTGCATCATTTTCAATGAGTCCATCTCGCAATCTGATGATTCTTTTTGCCCTTTTGGCAATGTCTTCTTCATGCGTAACAATAATAACTGTATTTCCTGCTTCGTGAATTTTTTCAATGAGCTCCATAATTTCGTACGAAGTTTTAGAATCTAAATTTCCTGTTGGTTCATCGGCTAAAATAATAGATGGACTATTTACCAAGGCGCGTGCAATGGCAACCCTTTGTCTTTGTCCGCCCGAAAGTTCGTTGGGCTTGTGGTCCATCCTATCTCCTAAGCCAACACTTTTTAAGGCATTTTCGGCTTTTATAATTCTATCTATTTTAGAAACTCCGGCATAAACTAAGGGTAAAGCCACATTGTCTAATGAAGTATTTCTGGCCAATAAATTAAAGGTTTGAAAAATGAAACCTATTTCCTTGTTTCTAATTTCTGCCAATTCATTATCGGTCATGTTACTTACATCGGTGCCATTTAGCCAATACTTGCCCCTGCTGGGCGTATCTAAGCAACCAAGAATATTCATCAAGGTAGATTTACCAGAACCAGATGGTCCCATTAAGGCAACATACTCTCCTTTTTTAATTTGCAGGTCCACCTCACGCAAGGCGTTTACCTCCACATCTCCAATGCGATAGGTTTTACCTATTCCTTCAATATTAATTACTAAATCGGCCATTATACATTATTGCTAGTAGGAATATTCAACTGTTACTTTTAAAATTTTGCTTTAAAATAAATAGGTTCAGGCAGTTTAAAATTTACCAAACAAAAGGTTTGCCTCCAAATCTTAATAGCCATTTTCATGCAATTTATTATTAATTACTTGAAAAACTTGTTCTTTTAACAACTCAATGTCATTTAGGGTCATGCCTTTGGTAGAAATAGGCTTGTGAACATATTGAGAGGCAAAGCCTGGCCTTCCTTCAAAAATACCTTGGTCTGGCATCAGCAACCAATTTCCAATGATGGTAACAGGCAAAACTGAAATCTGTTTTTCGATGGCCATTCTAAAAGGACCATCTTTGAACTTGATTAATTTAGGCACTTGGTTAGAGATGGTTCCTTCTGGAAAAATGGCCATGCTGTGTCCTTCACCCAGCCAATTTAAGGCCTTTCTGTAAGCCAGTGCACCCTTTCTTGGGTCTTTTCTATCTACTGCTATATCTATTGTTCTGAACCAAATGCCGAAGAAAGGAATTCTTTCTAGCTCAGCCTTGGCCATAAAATTGAAATAGAGGTTGAGCTTAACAACTAATGTGATAATATCTATTTGGGAAGTATGGTTAGGAGCAATGATATAAGCTTGGGTTTTATCTAGTGGCACTTCATATTCTGTTTTGACCCTAATAAATGTAAGCCACAAAAGAAGTTGGCCCCAAATTTTGCGCATTACATGGCCAAACCGATATAGTTTTGGATGAGAGAGGCCTAATCTAATAAATGGATACAGGAGAATAAACCAAATAACCACCCAAAGGCCAAAATAAATGGCATAGGCTGCTTTTACAGGATTTTTAGAGAGTTTTAGCGCCACAGTTTAAATTATATTCCCCAAGTTTCAGGACTTTTTCTCCAAGTAGCAAGTACTTCTCTATCGGAAGCATTTACGTAACCTTTTGCTACGGCAACCTCTATGAGCGTATCGTAATTACAGAGCGAAAAACAAGGGCAATTTGCATTTTCAAAATTCAATTTAGCGGAGTCGAAACCGTAAGTAAATATGCTTGCTAAACCCAAAACATTGGAACCATAGGCTCTCAAAGCATCAATGGCTTGAAGGCTACTTTTGCCGGTAGAAACTAAATCTTCAATAACCACAACCGGCACACTTGGCTGAATATCGCCTTCAACTTGCTTGCCCATTCCATGTTTTTTTGCTTCGGTTCTAACATAACCAAAAGGCAAATCCATAGCATCTGCAACCAAAGCTCCTGGCGCAATGCCTGCCGTTGCCACGCCAATGATTCCGGCAACCGAAGGGTAATGGTTCTTGATTTCTGCCGCTAATGCATTTTTAATAAACGTTCTTATTTGGGGATGAGAAAGAGATAATCTGTTATCACTGTATATGGGTGATTTTAAACCAGAAGCCCAGGTAAAAGGGTTTGTAGGTTGGAGCTTAATTGCTTTTATCTCTAACAAATATTCTGCTATCTTTGTAGCGTTCGATTCACTAATTTGCATGCCTACAAATGTATATATTTTTCATTAACGATAAACCACTTGTTATTACAAGTTCCGAAGATATTCCTGTTCGTTTTCAACATTTACCCTTTATTCAGTATCAAAGCGACTTAAATTTAATGGATATCGTTAGAAAAATAGAGGAAGCTACTCAAAATGGTTTGCTTGTTTTATCTGAAGACCCAGCTGGATTGTTGTTGCTTTTTAAAGCTAATTTTACCACTATTGCTGCTGGCGGCGGAATTGTATTTAACCAAAATGGCGAATTGTTGATCATGAAAAGGTTGGGTAAATGGGATTTGCCTAAAGGTAAAATTGACCCAGGAGAAACCATTTCGGAAGGAGCCATTAGGGAAGTTGAAGAAGAATGTGGCATAGACCAATTGAGCATAGAAAAGTTTTTAACCATTAGCTACCATACCTACAAATTACAAGGCCATCGGTTTTTAAAAGCCACTCATTGGTATCAAATGAATACTACTTTTACGGGTAAGCTCACACCGCAAGTGGAAGAAAGTATCACTGAGGTAAAATGGGTGAACTTAAATGAAATGGATATACAAGAGCTAGATACTTATGAATCTATTAGAGAAATTCTGATGATGGTAAAGATTGGCGATTAATACACCACTTCCTTTGGCACAAAAGCTCCGGCTTCTCCCCCGTTTCTTATTAAATCGCGCACAACCGAAGAGCTGATGGGTGTAAAGGCTGGGTCGCACATCAAGAATACAGATTCTGCTTGAGGGTAAATGATTTTATTCATTTGAGCAATGTTTTTTTCGTAGTCAAAATCTGCCATGTTTCTTATACCACGCAAGATATATTGAGCATTAATTTCGTGGCAGTAATTTACCGTTAAGCCTTCATAAATTTCGGCCCTAATTTTAGGCTCATTCTTATAAATCTCGGTAATCCATTGTATCCTTTTCTCCAATGGAAACAGGGTCGACTTACTGCTGTTATGCCCTATGCCCACAACAATCTCGTCGAATAAAGGCAATGCTCTTTCAATGATATTTACATGTCCAATAGTAATTGGATCAAAAGTTCCTGGAAATAAGGCTATCTTTTTCATAACAGGTTAATTGGATCAAAAATAGTTAGTTTATTGTAAATATTGGCAGTAATAAAATGAATTATCATCAGCTAATCTTGTTTAAAAAAAGAGAAAGTTGACTGCCCATAATTTCTCTCCTCAAAAAAATGGGGCAAATGTGAAAGCTTCATCATGGTGGCATGTTCTAAGATTAGCCAGCCACCTGTATTGAGCAGGTTTTTGTTGAATACCAATTCTGGTATTTCTGGAATTCTTGACAAGGCGTAAGGTGCATCTCCAAAAATGATATCGAATTGTTCTGAATTTTGTTTGAGGAATGTAAAAACATCTTGCTTGCGCGCTTCCATGGCTATGAAACCTAGTTTGGCACTGGTTTCTTTCATGAACTTTACGCAGCCAGAATGTTGATCAATGCTGAGCACTGCTTTGGCATCTCTACTCGAAAACTCATAACTGATATTGCCTGTGCCAGCAAATAAATCTAACACACTGAGTTCACTTATATTAAAATTATTTTCGAGGATATTGAACAAGCTTTCCTTTGCCCTATCAGTTGTTGGCCTTACAGGCAAACTCGGAGGTGCATGAAGGATGATTCCTTTTTTATTTCCGGCAATTATTCGCACAACAAAGCAGCAGATTCTGTGAAAAATTGTTGTTCAGCAAATTGTTTAAAGCTCAAAGGATAAGTAAAATTCTTAGGTTTTATGCAATACTGAACCGAACGCACGTACTTTGAAATCAAGTTAGATAATTCGCTCATTTGGGCAGAATTTCCGTAAAGAACCACATCACAACTATGCGAAATCTGCAATTGCTCTGCTGCTGCCAACATAAAATATACCACTTCTGTTTCCGTTTCAAAGGGAAAAGAATTGTAGAAACGTATGTTGGTATCTAAGTTCAATATTTCAAAATACCCCGGGTGCAGGTGCAAATGCAACTTATTTTTTGAATGTTCAAAAGCCTGAGATTCTACAGCCTTTATAAACAACAAAGAGCCATGGTAAACATCTACCATAGGCATGTTGAACCGAATAAGCTTTAACAACTCATTTTTAACATTAAAAATTACCGCAGTTTGCTGAACATGCATTTTACAGTAGAGCACTTGAGATTGGGGCATTATTTTTTGGCTCAGGGCGTAATAAGCTTCCGTTTCAACCACATTGAGCATTGATTCTGGCACTAGGGTGGCGTTAGCAGAACTAATTACTACCTTTCTAACTTTAAAATTTAAGGCCAATTCCTCTTTTAAGGGAAGTATGGTTTTTAAATCATCATAGGATAAATTAAAGAAATTAGTATCCTCGGCAGTATAAATTGTTAATTGTAAAATCTGCTTATTTTTGGGATCAGCCACAACCGTGCTGATATGATTTGCCTCAAAAAAAATGGTGTGTTCAAGGCTTCCGTTGTCGGCAGGATTGTATAAATTATCTGAATAGGATTTTACGGTAATGGATTGCACTTGAATTGTTCTTACCTTCGCAAAGTAATAAAACCCTTTCAAAAAATAAAAAAGTGCAGCAATTTATCCCACAAAATCCAGATTTCGAACAAATGATTGTCGAAAAAATGAAGGGAAACCATTTCATGAATCACCTTGGATTTACAACCTCAAGCATACAAGCCGGCATTATTGAAGGCTATTTAAAAATTGAAGAATACCACAAGCAACAATTAGGATTTTTGCACGGAGGTGTTACCGCCACACTGGCTGATTTAGTTGCTGGTTTCGCATGTTTTACCTTGGTTCAAAAAGGGCAATCAGTGGTAACCGCTGAAATGAAAATTTCTTATTTGAACCCAGGATTAGGTCCCGTTGCATATTGCAAAGGATATGTACTCAAAGCTGGTAAAAAACTCTATTTTGCCGAGGCAGAAATATTTACCGAGAACAACAATATTTTAACCCTTATAGCCAAAGGTAGCGGTACTTATGCAGTTATTTAACCCAAATACTAACCAGGTTTATCTGTTTTAAGAAAAAAATGTTGCCACAATTGCACTTAATAAATTATAATAAATCTTTAATAGGCAATGCCTAATAACAGCCATTTTATGGATTTAAACTCAACACTATTTCATTGAGTATTTTGTAATCTACCCTACCTTCATAAAACTTTGAATAAGCGCTGCTTCCTTTAAGTATAAGCGTTGCAGGAATGGCACCACTCCAATTTTCATTTACCAAATTAATCCACTTGTTGGGATTATTTTCATCCATAAAAACTACTTGGTTGCTTGCAATATTTTTTTTGATAAAAGGTACTAACTTGGTTTCAAATTGATTTTTAAAATCGTTGCTTACCAATATGATCCTTACTTTTTTGCCTTGATAAGCTAAACCCAATTTTTCAAACTCAAGTATTTCTGCTATACAAGGCTTGCACCAAGTGGCAAAAAAATTAATCACATAAATGGTGTCTGATGTGTTCGATTTCCATTCCAAAATCTGTGAACTTTTGATCATTGGAACGCTTTGTGCTTTCGCTGAAAATTGGTTCAAACCGGATAAAAGAACAACTAAAAGGCCAAGCTTTTTCATCTGTTTATTTTTCACCAAAGGCTAAATCACCTGCATCGCCTAAGCCTGGTACAATATAGCAATTTTCATCAAGTGAAGGATCTACTGCAGCAATAAAGATGGCGGCTTCGGGCATGTGTTGTTGAATGTATGCTACCCCTTGCTGGCTGGCAATTAAACTTACCACAATTACTTTGGAAGGAGTGCCTTTAGCTAGCAAAGCTTTATAAGCCAAGAACATACTGCGACCAGTGGCTAGCATAGGATCAATCAATATTAATATTCTATTTTGGATGGAAGGACTAGCCATATACTCTACCACAATTTCAAACTCATGGTCGTTGGTGTGCTTTCTATACGCCGAAACAAAAGCATTATCGGACTTATCAAAATAGTTTAAAAAGCCTTGATGCAATGTTAAGCCTGCTCTTAAAACATTGGCCAAAACAGGGGTATTTGCTTGAACCATACTTTTATGAATGCCTAGAGGAGTTTGCACCTCCACCGATACTCTTGGCAAGTGCTTACTCACTTCATAAGCTAAAATTTCACCAATACGCACCACATTGTTTCTAAATCGAGCCCTATCAGTTTGGATTTTTACATCTCTCAATTCTGCTAAAAAATCGTCTATGATTGATGTTTGTTCCGTTAAAATATGCAACATATTATATTCCTTGTTATAGCACAAAGTTAAAGAAACTTCCTTTCTTTGTGTGTTGAAAAAAATTGACAAGAAATAGGTAATAAAAAAAGATGAAATTAAGTTTTTTAGGGGCAGCCAAGCAAGTTACGGGTAGTATGTACCTGCTCACATTAGATTCTGGGTACAAAATTTTAGTGGATTGTGGAATGGATTATGAGGTAAAAAAGAACCCAATTGAACATGCAAATTTATTTCCTTTTGAACCAATAACAATAGACTTAGTTCTGTTAACACACGCCCATATTGACCATTCGGGGAATTTACCTGCATTGGTTCACCATGGCTTTGAGGGCCATATCATTTGCACACCAGCAACAGCAGAGCTCACAGAATATCTGTTGTTTGATTCGGCCAATATACAGTTCCATGATTACCGCAAAAAGTTGGGCAGAGCAAAAAAAGGAAGAAGAGATTATATTCCCAAACCCCTGTTTTCGGAAAAGAATGTGAAACAAACTGTGGAGCAATTTTTGACCTTACCATTGGATAAAAACTTTCAGGTAAATGAACAAGTTTCTCTAAAGCTTGTGGAAGCAGGGCATTTGTTAGGAGCTGCCAGTATTGAGGTTACCGTAAACGAAAACGGCAAAACTACCAAAATTGGCTTTTCGGGCGACTTAGGCAGGATGAATAGTAAGCTGGTTAGGAATGGTGAGTTTTTTGACTCGGTAGATTACCTAATCACAGAATCAACTTATGGAGGCAGGAAGCACGTGAACAATGATTCTGCAGAAGATGAATTGTTAAAATACATTAACCGCACTTGCATTGAATTTAGAGGCAGATTGGTGATTCCTGCATTTAGTGTTGGCAGAACGCAGGCCATTGTTTTCACCATCAATCAGCTAAAGAAAAAAGGCTTATTACCCGGCTGGTTAAAGGTTTTTGTTGATAGTCCGCTAGCCATAAAAAGTACCCCAGTTTACGAAAAACACGCCTATTTATTGAATCAAGAAGCACATACTTTTATGCGCGAGCATGGCAGCTTATTTAATTTTGAAGGCATTGAGTACTTAGACGGAAAAGACCAACATGAAGAATTGATGCAATACTCAGATGCTTGTGTAATTATTTCGGCAGCAGGCATGGTTGAAGGAGGTAGGATTCAAGAGCATGTGATGAACAACATTGAAAACCCCTACTCTACTATTTTGATTGCTGGATTTTGCTCAGAAGGCACATTGGGACATCGATTGCTACAAGGACAATCAACCATTAGGATAAAGAATTTGGATAAAATGGTGTATGCCCAAATTGCCAAAACAGATATTTTTAGCTCGCATCCCGACCATGATGAGGTGTTTCATTACATTGAGCAAACTGCGATAAACAGCAATAAGAATGGCGGCAAATTGAAAAAGGTATTTTTGGTTCATGGCGAGGAACCCCAGTTAATGGCCATGCAAAAATCAGTGGATGAAGCCCATTTAAGCATTGCTGTAATTCCAGATATGGAAGAAGAATTTATGTTGTAGTGAGAAGCACCGTTGGATACATTCAAAATTATTTTTAGTAGATATTCAGATGACAAATTCAGACATAGCAGATATCTTAAAACTATATGCCGACCTCAGTGAATTACATGGCGGAAATTCATTTAAGATAAAATCATTTGCCTCGGCATCTTTTAGAATAGACAAGATAAGCGAACCCTTATTTGGCAAGAGCTTGGCCGAACTTGAAGCCATAGAAGGCATAGGAAAAACCATTGCCCAAAAAATACATGAAATCTTTACAACTGATTCCTTTAAGGAGCTCACCGAACTGCTAGATGCCACACCTGATGGGGTAAGAGAGATTATGCGCATCAAAGGCATAGGGCCCAAAAAGGTGGCAATTATTTGGAAAGAAATGGGGGTTGAATCCATTGGTGAATTACTCTATGCTTGTAAAGAAAATAGGCTCGCACAATTCAAAGGTTTTGGTTTAAAAACCCAAGAAGCAGTTATAAAGCAAATAGATTTTATGTTTGCCAGTGCCGATAAATTTCATTACGCCAAAGCTTATGCCATTGCACAAAATTTAATTCAAAATATCAAGGATTTGGAATTTGTTGAACAAGCAGAACTTACAGGCGAAATACGAAGGAAACTGGAGATTTTAACGGGCATAGATTTATTGATTGCTACAACAGATGAAAGGTCGCTAAGAGATGAATTAGAGGTTGAAATTGCCTTTGAAATGGATGAGGATAAATTGTTGTTTCAAGGATATCCTGTTCGTTTATTTACTTGTTTACCAAATGACTTTGCTTACCAATTATTTATAACAACAGCAGTTGAAGGGCATAGTAGCAAAATAAAAATGCTACTGCCTGAACCAAAAAAAGATTATTCAACTGAATTGGAAATTTATGAAACAGCAGGCCTGCCGTTTATAGCTCCTGAGTTGCGGGAAGATTTAGGCGAAGTTGAAAAGGCTAAAGATAGCAAACTGCCGCAACTCATTGAATATGCTAACCTCACAGGACCATTACACAATCACTCAACGTGGAGTGATGGCTTACATAGCATTGAAACCATGGCCATGTATTGCCTTAACAAAGGCTATCAATATTTAGGAATGGCAGACCATTCGAAAAGTGCATTTTATGCCAATGGTTTATCGGAAGAGCGGGTGCTATTGCAGCAAAAAGAAATTGAAGGTTTGAACCAAAAATTAGCTGGCAGTTTCAAAATTTTTGCAGGCATTGAATGTGATATTTTATATGATGGCAACCTAGATTATGACCCTGACATTTTAAAAACATTTGATTATGTGGTGGCCTCCATACACAG